>CAYGKI010000050.1:0-11768 GCA_964350235.1 uncultured Gemmatimonadaceae bacterium
GCGAGGGTGGCGCCATCCCCGGAGACGAGGCCTTCAAGCTCTATGATACCTTCGGCTTCCCCCTCGACCTTACCCAGCTCATGGCCGAGGAGCGTGGGTACGAGGTGGACGGGGCGGGGTTCGAGAGGGCGCTGGAGGCGCAACGGGCCCGGTCCCGGGCCGATCGGGCGACGTCCGGTGTGGCTATGGACGACGTGGGCGAGGGGGCGTGGACGTCGTTGGTCGACGGTGCGCAGCGCTTCGTCGGGTACGACCGACTCAGCAGCGAGACCCGGATTCTCGCGTTCCAGAAGGACGGGGAGAGGCTCGGCCTGGTCCTGGAGGAGAACCCCTTCTACGTGGAAAGCGGAGGCCAGGTCTCCGACGTGGGAACGGTCTCAGGAGACGGTTGGGCCATGGAGGTGGAGCGTGTCGCCCGATTCGGCGAGCGCTCCGCGGTGTTCGGCCGGGTGCGAGGGGCGTTTCCGGAGGAGGCGGACGAGATCGTGGGACGGGCGTCGGTTCCCGACGACGTGCGGCACGACACGGTCCGCAACCACACGGCGACCCACCTCCTCCACGCCGCGCTCCGGGAAGTCCTCGGCGACCATGTGGTCCAGCGCGGGTCGCTGGTGGCACCCGATCGCCTGCGGTTCGACTTCGCCCATACGGCGCCCATGACCAGGGAGGAGCGTGAGCGGGTCGAGGAGATGGTGAACGGAAGGATCTGGGAAGATCATCCGGTGACCATCTCCCAGCGCCCGTACCGCGACGCGGTGGAGGCGGGGGCCATGGCACTGTTCGGCGAGAAGTACGCCGACGAGGTTCGCGTCGTGGACATCCCGGGTGTGAGCATGGAGCTCTGCGGCGGGACGCACGCCACGCACACCGGAGAGATCGGGCTTTTCCGCATCGTGAGTGAGTCGGGGGTGGCGGCGGGCGTCCGTCGGATCGAGGCCCTGACGGGGCCGGGAGCGTACCGGTACCTCTCCGGCAGGGAGCGGGCATTGGAGCAGGTCGCGGAGGTGCTCCGCGGGAAGCCCGACAACCTGGCGCAGCGCGCCGAGCGGCTCCTGGCCGAGAAGGCGGAGCTCGAGGCCCTGCTGGCGGAGCTTCGTGCCGGAGGGGGAGGAGCCGAGGAGGAAGTGGTCGCCGAGCGTTACGACCTCGAGGGTGGCGCCGTGGCCACGTACCGGGCCGTCCGGCTCCGCGTGCGGGACGCGCAGGACGCCCGGAACTGGGGGGACGCGTTCCTGGAGTCCGCCGAGTCCGGGGTGGCGGTGGTGGTGGCCGACCTCCCGGAGGATCGGCAGGCGCTGTTCGCCTTCGTCACCGACGACCTCATATCCAGGGGCGTCCGCGCCGATGCCGTGGTTCGGGACGTGGCCGCCGTCGTCGGTGGCAAGGGAGGTGGTCGTCCCCATCTGGCCCAGGCGGGTGTGTCGGACCCGAGTCGCCTCGACGAGGCCCTCGCTTCGGGGGCCGATACCGTCCGTGAGAAGCTTCTCGGGAGCGCGGTGGAATGAGCGCCGGCGTGCGCGCCTGGCTCTCGACCCGCGACCCGGGACCGGTCTTCGATCTGGGACCATGGGTCGAAGGGGCCGGCCCCGCGTATGGCGGGCCTTCGGACCTCGCTCGGCTGGGAGGGCAGGCGCTGGATCTTGCGCTGGCGGCACCCGGCCGGGTGAGGGCCAGCGCCCTGCATCTGCTGGCGGCCGACGCGCTCATCACCTACGCCTGCGAGGCGGCGTTGGAGTCCGACGACCCCGAGGAGGAGCTCCGCAGGATACTTCGGGAGGTGGGTGAACGTTGAGTGACCGCGACCTCACGTCGCTCATCGACCTGCACAGCCACCTCGTTCCGGGGGTGGATGACGGCGCCGCCGACGTTCCGGCCGTGCTGTCCGCGGTGGACCGCATGGCCCGGACCGGAATCCGCAGGCTCGTCACCACCCCGCACATCAGAGCGGGGCTGACGCTGGATCCGGCGGCCTTGGCCTACCGCCTGGACGAGGTGGAGCGCGCGTGGGAAGCGGCGGCGGATGCGGTGGGTGCCGAGTATCCCGATGTGGAGTATCGACTGGGGCACGAGGTCATGTTGGACGTGCCGGACCCGGACTTCTCCGATCCCCGCATCCGCATGGCGGGAACCGATTTCGTCCTGGTGGAGTGGCCCCGCATGCACATCCCCCCGGCGACCGTCGCCGTTCTGGAGCGGATCGTGGCGTCGGGGTACCGGCCCATCGTGGCCCATCCCGAACGGTACAGGGACCTGGCCACCCAGATGCACATGGTGGCCGAGTGGAAAGGGGCCGGAGCGCTCCTTCAGGTGAACTACGGCTCCTTCGTGGGCCGATACGGCTCGGAGGCCCGTACCAACGCGTTCAGGCTGCTGCGCCGGGGTTGGGCGGACTACCTGTCCACGGACTTCCATGGGCAGGCGAGCATGCGGCTCTACAAGGAGGAGGCCTGGTCGGTGCTCGAGGAGCTGGGGGCTCGTGACATCCTGACCATGCTGTGCGTCACCAATCCCGGCCGACTACTGAGAAACGAGGCGCCGCTGGCGGTGGAGCCATTGCCCGAGGAACGTGGGTTCTGGGCGCGTCTCAAGGAGCTGGTGCAATGAAGCCCGGGTGCGAATCCGAATGCAACGACAGGGGGGCGGAGAGCGATGTCTGATCCGAATGATGGTAGCGGTGTGGAAACGGCCATTCGTGGCGCCCTCGAAGCCCACATCGACGTGGCGCGGCGCGTCGCGGCGGAGATGCCCGAAGCCATCGCCTCGCTGGTGGACGTGACGCTCGAGACGCTGCGCGGGGGAGGGAAGATCCTCTTCTGCGGGAACGGGGGCTCGGCTGCCGACGCCCAGCACCTCGCGGCGGAGTACGTGGTCCGATTCGCGCGCGACCGGAGACCTCTGGCCGCCATCGCCCTCACCACCGACAGCTCCATACTCACGGCGGGCGGGAACGACTTCGGGTTCGACACCGTCTTCGAGCGCCAGGTCCAGGCGCTTGCCCGGCCGGGTGACCTCCTCGTGCTCCATTCCACCAGTGGCGCATCGGAGAACCTTATCCGCGCCGCTCGCGCCGCGAGCGCGCTGGGGGTCCGCACCTGCGCCCTGCTTGCCAAGGGGGGTGGACCGCTCCGGTCGGAAGTCGATCTGCCGCTGGTGGTGCCTACCGATTCGACGGCACGGGCCCAGGAGCTCCATCTCACCATCGGGCACATCGTGTGTGACCTGGTGGAGGCCGCCGTCGCCGGATGAGCCCGTGACCGAGGCGACCGCACGTCTCGCCGCGCCCGCCGCGGTCCTCTGGATCGCCAGGACCCTCGAGCGCCACGGATTCGATACCTGGGCCGTGGGAGGCGCCGTGCGGGACGCCCTCGGGGGGCATCCGTCCGGCGATTGGGACCTCACGACGAAGGCGCGCCCCAAGGACGTCCGCCGGATCTTCAAGCGCACCGTACCCGTAGGCATCGATCACGGCACCGTGGGCGTTCTGGCCCGCGACGGCACCATGTACGAGGTGACCACGTTCCGACGGGACGTGGAGACGGACGGGCGGCACGCGGTGGTGTCCTTCGCCGACAGGATCGCCGACGACCTGGCCCGCCGGGACTTCACCGTGAACGCCATCGCCTGGCACCCGCTCACCGAGCGTATCTACGACCCGTTCGGTGGTCGGGAGGATCTGGAGCGGGGATGCCTGCGCACCGTGGGGGACCCGGAGGAGCGTTTCAGAGAGGATTATCTCCGCGTGTTGCGGGGCCTGCGCTTCGCGAGCCGGTTCGGCCTGGAGATCGAGCCGGGGACCTGGGATGCCCTGCGTGGTGTGGTGGGCGAGCTGCCGGGACTCTCGGCCGAGCGTGTCCGGGACGAGCTGCTCAAGGTTCTGGATCAGGACCTTCGCCCCTCCAGGGGACTGGCGTTGTATGCCGACTCCGGCGCCCTCGAGCAGCTGTACCCCGAGCTGGAAGCTATTCGCGCGCGGACGGTGGATTCCTCCGGGCCCTCGCTCTGGACGCTCACCTGCGCCGTCCTGGACGAGCTGCCGCCCGGGAACGCGCTCCTCCGGCTGGGAGCCCTCCTGAAGCCGTTGGCCCCGGACGCCGCCGCTGCGGTGCTGTCCCGGCTGCGGTTGTCCAACGCCCACGTCGACCGGACCCTCAGGATCGTCGCGGCTCCTCCGCTGCCCGAGCGCGAGGCGCCCGAGGAGGCTTTCAGGCGATGGTTGAGCGGCGTCGGACGCGATGTCTGGCCCGCCTCGGCGCGCGTCGAGCTGGCTGCCGCGTCGGCCCGCCAGGAGCTGGGCGTGAGCGCGGAACGGGATCCCGCGGCCGTGGCCGCCGCGTGGCGCCGGGCCCGCCAGGTGCGCGATGCCGGCCCTCCGCTGGCGGTGGGGGATCTGGCCGTGGACGGCCGCACGCTGATTCGTCTGGGTCTGCGCCCCGGACCGCGATTCGGGGAGATCCTGCAAGATCTTCTGGATTGGGTCCTGGAGGATCCGGCGAGGAACCAGGAGGAGTGCCTCGTGAAGCGGGTTCTCGCAAGGGAGGCCCCCGGCGGTGGCTGAACCGGATCTGTTCGGCGGCATGAGCCGAAGCTCGGAGGATGGAGCGAGCGGCGCTCCGCCGGAGCCCGCACCCGGGGCGGACGCGCCGCTGGCGGCCCGGATGCGCCCCCGGTCCCTCGACGAGTTCAGGGGTCAGGCGCACCTGCTGGGCGAGGGTCGCGCCGTCCGGGCCATGCTCGACAGCGGTCGGCCCGGGAGCATGATTCTGTGGGGCCCTCCGGGAAGCGGAAAGACGACGCTGGCGAGACTCATCGCCGGGGCGACAGGTCTCGCCTTCGTGCCGCTGAGCGCCGTGACCGAGGGGATTCCCCGCGTACGGCAGATCATGGCCGAAGCCGACGAGCGGATGCGCGCCACCGGACGCCGCACCATCCTCTTCTGCGACGAGATCCATCGGTTCAACAAGGCACAGCAGGACGCCTTCCTCCCGCACGTGGAGGCGGGAACGGTGGTGCTGGTGGGTGCCACGACGGAAAATCCTTCCTTCGAGGTGGTCAGGCCGCTCCTCTCCCGGGCTCCGGTCTACGTTCTGGAGGCCCTCTCCCCGGACGAAGTTCGGGAGATTCTCGAGGAGGCGCTCGAAGACCGTGAGCGAGGCCTGGGCGCCATGGGGCTGAGCGTGGACCCGGAGGCGTTGGCGTTCCTGGCGGCGGCCGCGGACGGCGATGCCCGTCGCGCCCTGGGCGCGTTGGAAGCGGGCGCACGGCTGGCGGGCGACGGGGGGAGCCTGGACCTCGAGGCGGCCAGGGAAGCACTCCAGCATCGGTTCGCCGCGTACGACAAGAGTGGTGAGGAGCACTACAATCTGATCTCGGCGCTGCACAAGGCCGTTCGAGGCAGTGATCCCGACGGAGCCGTCTACTGGCTCGCCCGGATGATGGAGGGCGGTGAGGACCCCTTGTTCGTCGCTCGACGGATGGTCCGCATGGCCGTGGAGGACATCGGGCTCGCCGACCCACGAGCCCTCGAGATCACCGTCGCGGCGCGCGACGCGTACCACTTCCTCGGGTCGCCCGAAGGGGACCTGGCGCTGGCCCAGGCCGCCATCTACCTGGCCACGGCCCCCAAGTCGACGCGGGTCTACCAGGCTTGGTCCGACGCCCGCAGGGTGGCCCGCGAAACCCCCGCCGCGCCGGTGCCGCTGCACATAAGGAATGCCCCCACGGGCCTCATGAAGGACCTGGGCTACGGGAAGGGCTACCAGTACGATCCTGCCACGGAGCACGGGGTGGCGGACCAGGCCTACCTTCCCGAAGAGCTCGAGGGTACGAGGTTCTACGATCCCGGGCGCTTCGGCTTCGAGAAGACCATCCGTGAGCGGCTGGAGTGGTGGGCGCGCCACCGCAAAGGCGGCGTGGCCGGAGACGGGTGAGGCCGGGGGCCACCCCGTGGCCGTTCAGGTCGTATTCCGGGTTCTGCCGGGTCGGACCCTTGACTATCGTTAGACACGGACCGAGCACCGGGCCGAAGCGAGCACCCGTCCCGCAGCCACAGGAGTCTCCCGGCATTCCCACTCAGTTGATCGACCTGCGCACGCCCGTGGACCGCGCGGTGCTGGTCGGTGCTCCCGTCCAGGACGTGGAAGCGCGCCTGGTGGAGGAGCACCTGGAGGAGCTCGCTCGGCTCACGGATACCGCCGGCGGCCGGGTCGTCGGGACGCTCATCCAGAGGCTCGACCGGCCGCAGCCCCGCTACTACATCGGCGAAGGCAAGGCCAAGCAGCTCAAGACGCTCGTAGAGGACCGCGACGCCAACCTCGTCATCTTCGACGACGAGCTGAGTCCGGCCCAGGGCAAGAACCTGGAGGAGCTGCTCGAGGTCCGCGTCATGGACAGGTCCGAGCTCATCCTGGACATCTTCGCCACCCGTGCTCGTTCCAAGGAGTCGAGGATGCAGGTGGAGCTGGCCCAGCTCCAGTACCTGCTCCCCCGGCTCCGTCGGATGTGGAGCCACCTCTCCCGGATTCGGGGGGGCATCGGTCTTCGAGGGCCGGGAGAGACGCAGCTCGAGACCGCCCGCAGCCTCACTCGGCCCCGCATCGCAGATCTGCGGGACAAGCTTCGGACGGTGGGGAAGGCCCGGGAGACGCAGCGGAAATCTCGCCAGGGCAAGTTCCGGGCTGCGTTGGTCGGGTATACCAACGCGGGCAAGTCGTCCCTCTTGCGGGCCCTGTCGGGCTCGGACCTCTTCGTGGAGGATCGGCTGTTCGCGACACTCGATTCAGCCACGCGCTCCGTCGACCTGGGGAGCGGATACGAGGTGCTGGCCACGGACACCGTGGGCTTCATCAGGAAGCTTCCCCACCACCTGGTGGCCTCGTTCCGTTCTACGCTCGAGGAGGCGCGGGAGGCCGACGTGCTCCTCCACGTCATCGACGCTTCCCACCCGGACTGGGAAGAGCAGCGGGAGGTGGTCGATTCCGTTCTCGAGGATCTGGAGCTGGGGGATCGGACCACGATCCTCGTGTTCAACAAGATGGATCGGCTCACGCATGCCGAGGAGGAGGCGCTCCGGGGCAGGGTGCGGGCGCTGGAGACCACGCCGGCGGTCTTCGTATCGGCGTTGAAGCCCGACTCCCTCAAAGAGCTGCACGAAACGCTCAGGGCGCGGGCCCGTGCCCGGCTCGCCCATGTGCGCGTGGCCCTCGACGCGGGGGACGGCGAGGGGATCGCCGCCCTCTACCGGGAGTCCGAGGTGATCGAGCGGACCGGGGAGGGTGTGCAGGTGTGCGTCGAGGCTCGGGTACCCGAGCCGTTGCTGGGTTGGCTCGAAGCCCGCGAGGGAGTCACCATCCAGCGAGTGGGGTCATGAGCGGCGTGACCATCGTGGGACCCGGCCGGATGGGATTGGCGCTGGCCGAGGCGTTCGCTCGATCGGGGGATCTGGCGGAGGTCACCGTCTTCGGACGGCGCCCCGAGCCCCCCCGACACCCGGCCTTCGCACTGCCGGAGGTCCGGTACGCGTACGGGCTGGAGCCGCTGTCGCCGGGCTGCCGGGCGCTCTTCCTGGCGGTTCCCGACGATGCGCTGGCCGAGGTCGCCCATCATCTCGCGGCCCAAGGTCCCGCGCCGGAGGCCTGCGCGGCCTTCCACCTGTCCGGGGGCGTCCCCAGCGACGTTCTCGCCCCGCTTCACGCCGCGGGATACCAGGTGGGGGTCTTCCACCCCTGGGTTCTGGTGCCGGATGCCCCCGGCGGGGCCGACCGTCTGTTCGGTGCTCGGATCGCCGTGACCGCCTCGCCGGAGGCGTTTCGCGTCGCACGGGATCTGGCGCTCATCATCGGCGCGGACGTGTTTCAGGTGCCCGCGGCGCGGCGGGCCCTGGCCCACGCCGTGGTGAGCATGGTGGAGAGCTACCTGCCGGTGCTGGTGGGTGGAGCCGTGCCCCTTCTCGACCGGGTCGGGCTGCCTCCGGAGGAGGCGTCGGAGGCGCTCGTGCCCCTGCTCAGGAGCGTGCTCACCGAGATCCAGGAGCGAGGTCCTTCGGAGGCCTTGCGGATCTCCATGGAGCGGGTGGACCTGGAGGCCCTCGACGTCCACTTGAAGGCGCTGGACGGCGAGGAGCGGCGCCTCTATGCCTGGCTGAGGGAGCTCGTGGCGCTCCGCTCGGGAGCACGGGGAAGCGCCGCCGCCGCCGGGGAGCGTACCGATCGGTCTCCGGAATTCGAAACTGCTTCGAGGGATTGAAAAGTCTACGATGAGGTTCTACGTCAACATCGATCACGTCGCCACGGTTCGTCAGGCCCGGCGCACGGACGAGCCCGACCCGGTGAGGGCGGCGGTCCTGGCCGAGCTGGGCGGCGCCGATGGCATCACGGTCCACCTCCGGGAGGATCGTCGACACGTGCAGGATCGTGATGTCCGCCTCCTCATGGAGACGGTCCGTACCGGTGTGAACCTGGAGCTCGCCGGGGCGTCGGAGATTCTGGGCCTCGCTTGCGAGCTACGTCCCATGCAGGCGACGCTGGTGCCGGAAAAACGTGAGGAGGTCACCACCGAAGGTGGCCTGGACCTGGGTGCGCGACGCACTCGGGCCTGGGTGACCCCCGCGTTGGAGCAGCTGCGCGCCAGGGGCGTGCGAACCTCCCTGTTCATCGATCCGGACGAAGCTCAAGTCAGGGCCTCGCTGGATCTGGGCGTGGACGCCGTGGAGCTCCACACCGGGGAGTACGCCAATGCGCTCGGGCCATCCGACCGGGATGCCCAGCTGCGCCGTCTTCGGGAGGCGGCCGGGCTCGGACGGGAGCTGGGTCTCGCCGTGCACGCCGGGCACGGCCTCACCTACGAGAACGTGGTGCCCGTCGCGGCCATCGCCGACATCGAAGAACTCAACATCGGCCACAGCGTGATCTCACGGGCGGTGTTCACCGGGTTGGAACGGGCGGTGCGGGACATGGCCCGGATCATCCGGGGAGCGTCCGACCGACAGTGAAGCACTGGGGAAAGGCCGTATTCGGGCTCGCCGTCACCGTCCTCCTTCTGTGGTGGACGCTGGCCGACGTGGCGTTCGCGGAGGTATGGGCCAACATCCGGCAGGGCAACTTCCTCCTGCTGGGGGCGTCGGTGTTCGTGGCCACGTTCGGGTTCTTCATCAGGGCGCTGCGGTGGCGGATCCTGTTGATTCCCGTGAAGCCGGACACCCGCTTGAGGTCGAGGTTCGCGAGTGTCTCCATCGGCTTCATGGCCAACAATCTGCTCCCTGCGCGCGTCGGTGAGTTCGCCCGCGCCTACGCGTTCAGCCGCATGGAGCCGGTGAGCGCCCCGGCCGCCCTGGGCTCGTTGGTGGTGGAGCGGCTCATGGACGGCATCGTCCTGCTCCTCTTCCTGATCCTCCCGGTGTTCACGCCCGGATTTCCGGCCGCCGACGCGTTGATGGACGGGTGGGGCAGCGCCCTGCTGCAGGCCGGGGTCCTGGCGGTGCTGGCGGTGTTGGGCGTTCTGGTATGGCTCTCGATCTGGCCCAAGCCGTTCGTGCGCACGGTGGAGTGGGTGGCGCGATTCCTGCCGAGGGCGGTGGCGCGCCCCCTGGTGGATTCCCTGGAGGCGTTCCTCGACTCCGTGGCCATCCTCAGGAACCCCCGGCTGGTGGCGGCGGGCGCTCTGTGGTCCATCTTTTTCTGGTCCTGGCACGGTCTCTCGTTCTGGCTGGCCATGCTGGCCTTCGGCATCGACACCGGATTCGTGTCCGCCATCTTCACAGAGGCGGTGGTGGGCTTCGGCGTGGCGATTCCGTCCGCTCCCGGCTTCTTCGGCACCTTCCACGCGGCGGCCAAGTTCGCGCTGAGCGACGTCTACGGCGTGGCCGAGCCCACGGCGCTCGCCTTCGCCTTCGGATACCACTTCGGCGGTTGGGTGCCTATCACGCTCATCGGACTCTGGTACGTCTGGCGTATGGGGCTCTCGGTGCGTGAGATGGGGGCGGCCGAGGAGGCCGTGGAGGAAGCTGTGGAGGAGCGGATGGAGGTTCCCCCCGAGGCCGTGGGGGGCGAAGAATCGTGAACATCCGGGTCACCGCGCCCGCCAAGATCAATCTCTCGCTCCACGTCCTGGGAAAGCGCGGCGACGGTTTCCACGAGATTCGCACCGTGTTCCAGGCGCTGGACCTGGGTGACGAGGTCGAGGTCGGAAGGGGGGGAGAGGGCATCGAGCTCCAGGTCCTGGGACCGGACCTCGGCCCCACGGAGGACAACCTGGCGTACCGCGCGGCGGATGCGTTCCTTCGTGCCTCGGGGGAAAGACGGGGTGCACGCGTCGTTCTCAAGAAGAGGGTCCCTGCGGGCGCCGGACTGGGCGGAGGGTCGTCGGACGCCGCCGCCGTGCTGCGGGCGTTGGCCCGGGAATCGTCGCTCCCCGCCGATCCGGCCCTGCTCATGCGCATCGGCGCGACTCTGGGCTCGGATGTCCCTTTCTTCCTCGGCGATAGCCCGTTGGCTCGCGCGCTTGGGCGTGGGGAGGTGCTGGAGCCGCTACCGCCCTTGCCGGAAGGGCATCTGGTACTCGCACTCCCCCCCATCCATGTCGCGACCGCGGAGGCCTACGCGGCCCTGGGACGCCCGAGCCTGACGGATCGGAGCGGCGACCCTTCCCAAGCGTCGGAGGGAGGGTGGGTCGATACGATGCCCGGAACGTGGGACGATGTGGTGGGCCTCCTGCACAATGATTTCGAGGTGGTGGTCGCCGGACGGTATCCCGAGGTCCGGAGGTCGCTCGATGCATTGAGGGAGGCGGGAGCGCTGGGCGTCTCCCTGTCTGGAAGTGGTGCCGGGTGCTTCGGCGTTTTCGCGAACCGAGCGGAGGCCAGCGACGCGGCGGATACGCTCACGCTCGAGGTTGGTTGGCCGTTCCTGGCGGTCCGCACGCTTACCCGTTGGCCCGAGCCCCTCGTTGACGAAGAGCCGCGGTCCCGCGACCCTTAGATGAGGCCTTGTCTGGCCGACAAACAAATCTGGGAGGGCGAGGGCCTGTTCTGGGGCCTCGCCCTCTTTTCGTTGTGACCTATCGGGGTCACGCTCGCGCGGAAGGATCCGCGCAAACCGGCAGGTCGGGTGTGTGTGTCTTCATGCGGCTCCGACAGGCTCAACCAAGGAGCGCATGATGCGTACCAAGGGCACAGTCAAGTGGTTCGATGATCAGAAGGGGTTCGGGTTCATCCAGCCCGAGGACGGCAGCGGCGACTGTTTCGTCCACCACAACTCCATTCAGGCCGAGGGGTTCAAGACCCTGGCCGACGGGGCGTCCGTGGAATTCGACCTCATCCAGGGCGCCAAGGGCCCAGCTGCGGAGAACGTGGTCGCGGTCTGACGCCCAGGCGTCGAGGTTGTCCCAACGGGTCGTCCCGACATGCTCGGGGCGGCCCGTCCGCTTTTGACATACCGCCCGGCACGCCGGCGAGGAGCTCCAATGAAGTCCCATTCGGATGTGTCCAGGATCACCCGAGAGAGCTTGAACGTCTCTTCCATGCACCCGCAGGGGTGGGGACCGAGTGAAGGTCGGATTCCGGACGTGGGCCAGTTCGTATATTGCGTGGACGGGCCGGCCAAGGTGGTGAAGCTGCTGGGGCGGACGGGAGATGGGGGGCGGTTGCTGGAGCTACGCTGCGAGGACCGTCGAGATCCGTTCTTCGCGTCTTCCGCCAACGTCCTCCTGCAGTCCTCGGGGTCGAGCGCCGGCGGAGAGCAGGTGCACGGCGAAGCCGGGCACGTGCTCGGAGCCGG
>CAYGKI010000050.1:11778-13160 GCA_964350235.1 uncultured Gemmatimonadaceae bacterium
CCCTCGGGCACGATCAGCTCGCCGATCGATTCACCGAAGGGCAGGTCGACCGGGACGAAGCCAGCCTGCGGTGATGCTCAGAGGAGCGCTGCGGACTGCCCGCTATGCCCGTAGCTGGGCGGCCGGCGGAGACGTCGTGACCGAAGAGACGGAAGTGCTCCGTGAGGGGGGCGTCGTCGGGGCTACCCTGGTGCGCCCTCGAACGACGCGGCGACCGCTCCCGGGATGGATCGCCATTGGTGGTGTATCCTGCATGGGCCGCCATCATCCGCAGCTCGTACGGTTCACCCACGCCCTCGCGTCCAGCGGGGCGGTCGTGCTCGTTCCGGAGATTCCGGAGTGGAGACGCCTGGAACTGGCGCCGGCCGCCGTCGCGGCCACGCTGTCCGGGTGCGTGGAGCGCTTGAGGGCGACGGCCGAGGTGAGCCGTGGAAGGCTGGGCTTGATCGGTTTCTCCTTCGGAGCTCCACAGGTCGCCATGGCAGCGGGGCAGGGTGATCTGGCCGGTGAGCTCGGCGGCATCGACCTGTTCGGCGGGTACTGCTCGCTGGAGCGCACCATGAAGTGCCAACTCACCGGGGAGCACGAATGGGGAGGCCTGGAGCACCGTCTCGACCCGGATCCCTTCGGAGGCTGGGTCGTGGGCGGCAACTATCTGAACAGGGTCCCGGGCCTGGGTGGGTCAGGCGACGTCCAGGTAGCCTTGAGGAGGCTCGCGCGCGCGGCGAGCGGTCAGAGGATCCCGGCGTGGGACCCCCGCCACGACGCGCTCATCCGGGATCTGCGAGGAGCCCTTCCGGCATCCAAGCGACCGGTCTTCGATCTCTTCGCCACACCGTCGACGGAGAGCCTGGGCGCACTGGATGAGCGGCGGGCGCTGGCGACGGAGTTGGCCGCCGCGTGTCGTCATGCGGATCCGCTTCTCGACCCTGGTACGGTTCTGGGCAGCGTCGCCCTGCCCACACGCCTCCTTCATGGGCGGGGAGATCGGCTGATCCCGTTCACCGAAGCGCTCAGATTGCAGAGGAGCCTTCCAGATGACGCATGCCGCGATACCACGGTCACGGGTTTGTTCAATCACTCGGCGGATGCCGCTCCGGACGGCTTCGCCCGGCGGACCCGCGAGCGGGTGATCCTCTTCGAGGCGATCCGGGGTATGATCAACCTGGTGTGACGAATCACCTGGCCGCCCATGGCGACCGTCCCACCGGATTTCGGTGCGTCGCGGGTCATGGTGACCTTGCCACGACCATACAGGACGCACACTTTCCGGTCCGCGACCTTCCGGATCGGGCGATGAACGCCGCGGCGGTAAGGCGTGCCGCGCCGCCGCTTGCGCGTGCGTGTGAGGCCCCCCGCGAATAGAGGACCCGCCCGGGAGC
>CAYGKI010000051.1:0-2291 GCA_964350235.1 uncultured Gemmatimonadaceae bacterium
GGCGACCTGCAGGAGCTCGGAGGAGCCGTTGCTCAGCACCAGGTTCTCCGTCCCACAGCCGGCGTAGGCCGCCAGGCGCTCCATGAGCTGACGACGATGGGAGCCGGGATACCGGTTCGCGATGTCCAGGGCGTCCACCACCGCCTGCCGCGCCGCAGGAGAGAGCCCGATGGCGTTCTCGTTCGAGCTCAGGCGGACCGTCCCGTCTTGCATGGTCTTGCCGGTGGCCCAGCCCGGGACCCGGCTGAAGAGGGAGTGAGCGGTGCCACCGGCACCGGTGAGCCCGGCAAGGCCGGCAGCCATGCCGGCAGTAACGAAACCACGGCGATCCATGCGGTCCTCCTG
Source organism: uncultured Gemmatimonadaceae bacterium (assembly GCA_964350235.1). Lineage (GTDB taxonomy): Bacteria > Gemmatimonadota > Gemmatimonadetes > Longimicrobiales > Gaopeijiaceae > JAWLHJ01. The sequence goes on from CAYGKI010000051.1 coordinate 346, forward strand.
ATGAGACGAGATGGGATGGGGCAATCTGCGTGTCCGCGCGCTGGATCGAAAGGGGGTGCGGCAGGTAGGATGAGAGGCCATCCAACCCGATCCGGGAGCTCCTGCCGCATGATCCGACGCCGTGCCACGCTGCTCGTGGTCCTCTTCCTGCTCGGTGTCCAGCTGACGCCGCTTTCCGCACAGGTCGGGGATGCGCCCGTCCGTTACGACGGTGACCACCTCACGTCCGACTTCCACGAGGGGCGCCGCCGGGCGGTCATGGATCGGCTCCCCGACGACGCCTTGGCCTTCTTCTTCGGGGCGCCGACGCGGAATCGCTCCAACGACGTGAGCTTCGAGTACCGCCAGGACAGCGACCTGCTCTATCTGACGGGAACGCACGAGCCCGGGTCGGTGCTGGTTCTCGCTCCGGGTGGGGTCGTGGTGGACGGCCGTACCGTGCGCGAGATCCTCTTCGTGCCGCCGCGGGATCCGTCCGAAGAGGTGTGGCTCGGACGCCGATTTGGCACGGAGCGCGCCATGGAGCAGCTCGGAGTGGAGCTGGCCCTGGCGTCGACGCGCTTCACCGAGGTGGTGGAGCCGCTGCTCGCCCGGGGCGCCCACACCGTCTTCCATCTGCCCCTGCCGGACGGCGTCGCCCGTGGATCGGATCTGGACCGCCAGATGGAGGTATTCGATCGGCATGTCCCGTCCGTGTCCATTCCCGAGGGCGGCGTGACGGGCTTCGTGCTCCACGGCGTGGTCTCGGCGCCATCCCGGCAGCTCTATGACCGCCTTCGCCTCCTGGTGGATCGCGGGTTCGATCCCGCCGAGGCGTCCGACCCCACGGCCAGGGCTCTGGCGGAGGCGTTCGTCGAAGCGCCCGACTACGACGCGTGGACGGCGACGCACGCGGAGATGACACGGGGCAGGCCGGACGGAACGAGTCTCCGGGAGATCCTCGACGAGCTGAGGACCACCAAGGACGGATCCGAGCTCGCGCTCATGCAGCACGCCATCGACGCCACCGTGGATGCGCATCGGGCGGTCATGGAGCAGGTCGAGCCCGGTTGGCACGAGTACGAGATCGAGGCGTTGGTGGAGTACACCTTCAAGCGTTCCGGCGCCGAGTACCCGGCCTTCCCGAGCATCGTCGGAAGTGGGGAGAACTCGGTGATCCTCCACTACGAGACCAACCGACGGGAGACGGAGCCCGGAGACCTGGTGGTCATCGACGTGGGCGCCGAGGTCCACGGATATGCCGCCGACGTGACGCGCACGGTCCCGGTGAGCGGGCGGTTCAGCGAGGCCCAGCGGGCCATCTACGACCTGGTGTACCGTGCCCAGGAAGCAGGAATCGAGGCCACCCGTGTGGGTGCGCCGTACCTGGCGCCGCACCGGGCCGTCGAGTCCGTCATGGCCGAGGGGTTGGCGGAGTTGGGCCTCATCCGGAGCCCTTCCGACTTCAATGGGCTACGTCGCTTCTTCATGCATGCCACCAGCCACTACCTCGGCCTGGATGTGCACGACGTGGGTGCAGGTGGCCCCCTGACGGCCGGTACGGTCATCACCGTCGAGCCTGGACTCTACATTCCCGCGGCGGAGGACATCGATCCACGGTGGTGGAACATCGGTGTCCGCATCGAGGACGACATCCTGGTCACGCCGCAGGGGCCGGTGAACCTGTCGGAGCGGGCCCCGCGCTCTTCCGCCGAGGTCGAAGCCCTCATGACGGGGGGATGAGGGCCGCGGCCGGGCCCTGACGCTCCGGGGCGAGCGGAAGGGGCGACCCGCCTCCCGTAACGGCCATCCTCGGCAGCCGTCCCCGGGCCCGCCTACGCGAAGGGCCGGCACTCCCGTGAGGGAGGCCGGCCCTTTTGCTCCAGCGGCGACTCCGTCGCCTAGGCGATGACGGTGTCCACGTTTTCCTCACCCTCGGAGCGGGCGATGACCGCCGTCCCCACCGA
>CAYGKI010000051.1:2391-3472 GCA_964350235.1 uncultured Gemmatimonadaceae bacterium
TCCATGTTCACCGTGGCGCCCATGGGGAGGACGAACGACGTCACCCGGTTGGACACGCCCACCTTGGTCTCCACCGCATTCATGGTCACCGGCAGCGTGGCGCCCGACGAGCTGGTGGAGAACGCCACCAGGAGCGGCTCCCGCATGTTCGCGAAATGGATCTTCGGGGAGATCCGACCCAGGACGATGAGCAGGAGCGGCAGCGTGATGAACAGGTGGACCGTGAGCCCCGAGAAGATGGTCAGCGCGTAGAGCGCCAACGGTCGGAACCCATCGAAGCCCGTGGTGGCCACCATGCGTGCGATGAGGGCGAACACGCCGATGGGCAGGAATTTGATGATGCCCGACGTCAGCCGCATCATCGCCTCGAAGAGCGCGTCGAAGAGCTCTGTGACGATGCGCTGGGGCTTCTCCGGCATGGTGGTGACGGCGGCGCCGAACACGATGGCGAAGAAGATGAGCGCCAGCATGTCCGCGGTGGCGGCGGCCTCGATGACGTTCTGCGGCACGATGTCCATGAGGAGCTGGGCCGGTGACGCCGGTGTCTCCAGGTCGGGCAGCTGCGGGGCCGTGGTCTCCGTCATCTGAGCGTTGGAGCCGTGCTGGATGATGTTGACGAACAGGAGGCCCACCGAGACGGCCAACAGGCTCGAGAGGACGTAGTAGCCCATGGTCTTTCCGAAGAGCCGACCCAGGGCCTTGCCTCCTCCCACCGACGCCACGCCGGAGATGATCGATGTCAGGACCAGCGGGACGATGATCATCCGGAGGAGCTTCATGAACAGGTCGCCCAGCCACCCGACGGCGTTGGCGAGGGGCACGCCGAAGACCAGCCCGGAGATACCGCCGAGCAGCATGGCGACGGCCACCTGCCAGTGGAGCCGCATGTACCAGGGTGCGTCCGGATTGTGTTCCATCTCGACCTCTGGGGGTTTTGGTGGAGGGGTTGGGTAAGGGACATGGGGCTCCAGGTCCCGTTCGTCAATGTCTGTGGCCTTCGCGGGGTGCCCGCTGGGTCAGCGGCGGATCTCCACGCGTTGGATCACGTCGCCGGCACGAACCGCGTCGACGACGTCCATGC
>CAYGKI010000051.1:3482-8846 GCA_964350235.1 uncultured Gemmatimonadaceae bacterium
TCGACCTCTGGGGGTTTTGGTGGAGGGGTTGGGTAAGGGACATGGGGCTCCAGGCCCCGCTCGTCAATGCTTTCGGCTCGTCGGGAGAGAGGTCCGCCGGCTCAGCGGAGGATCTCCACGCGTTGGATCACGTCGCCGGCACGCACCCGGTCGACGACGTCCATGCCGGACACGACCTCGCCGAAGATGGTGTAGTCGTGGTCCAGCCGGATGTTGTCGACCAGGTTCACGAAGATCTGGCCGTCTCCCGTGTCGCGACCCCGGGTGGACAGCCCCACCGTGCCCCGCCAGTGGGAGATCCGTCCGATCTCGTCACGGGTGAACGGTCCCTCGCCGGTGTACTCGTTGGCCGCCGGGGAGCCACCCTGGATGACGAACGCCGGGACCACCCTGTGGAAGGTGAGCCCGTCGAAATGCCCTTCTGCCGCCAGCCTGAAGAACCGGTACGCGTTGGTGGGCGCGAGGTATGGGAGAAGCTCCACCACGATGCTGCCGCCGCTGGCCATGTGGAGCACCACCTGGCTCGCCGCCATGGCCTCGATGTCGCCGGGCATGGGCAAGGGGAGCCGCTCAAGCGGCTGCGGGTCGGCCTCGACGGGCTGGCCGGTCCATGTCCCGACCAGATCGGCGACGCGCGCGGCCACCACGGGGTCGTAGTCCTCCAGGAACGGCTCGAGGCGGGGAGACGCGCTGGCCTGGCCGGTCTCCGACAGGAGCTCCAGCAGCGCGAGGCGCGGGTCCCGGGCCGTCTCCCGGCGCGTCAGGGAGATCCGCTCGAAGGCCTCCAGCGCGGCAGGTGCGGCGCCGGGGTGGTCGGTGGCGGCAAGGAGGCCGGCGGCCGTGAGAAGAAGCTGCCCGTCGTCCGAATCCAGCGCCTCGACCAGCACCGGCGCGGTGGCGGAGCGTCCGTCCAATGCCACGAGGGGAGGCAGGGCGGCGGAGCGAACGTTCGGATCCGTGTCGTCTGCGAGGAGGCGCAGCGCATCGGCCTCTCTCAGGACGGCGGCGGTGCTCGCGGCCTGAGCTCGGACGAACGGGCTGCCGTGGTCCACGTGGGCGGCCAGGCGTGCTTCCGCGCGCCCGGGCGCGACTCGGGCAAGGGCGCCCAGCGCATGCGTCGACGGGTGCCAGGCTCCGGCCGCTTCGGCCGGGTCCGCGGCCAGCGAGTCCAGCACGTCCACGGCCTGGGCGCCCACCGGCGCGGGGCAGGGCGTCCCCAGCGCGTCGATGGCCACCAGCCGGGCGGCGGACGGGTCTTGCCCGCGAGCCGCCGAGATCAATCTCCCGCAGATGTCGGCGGTCCGGTCCGTCGCCGCCATGACCCGCATGGCCTCGACGCGTACCGGAGCGGCCGCGTCGTCCAGTGCTGCGGCCAGCAGAGCTCCACGCTCCGGCTCGTCCACGGCGGCCAGGAACCGGGCGCCCAGCGCCCGCACGCTCGGCTCGGGGTCCCCCAGGGCCGCGGTCGCCTGGGTGTCCGTGAGGCGCCCGCGCTGTCCCAGCGCCAGGAGCGCCACGGCCCGCGCCCTGGTCTCGTCGGCGGATACCGCGTCCCGGGCGACCAGCGACGCCAGGGCCTGGTAGAGGCGGGGATCCGACGCCGCGGGCCCCGTAGCCCTGGTCAGCCCTTCCAGGCCCAGGGCGACGCCCACCGCCGGCTGGGCCTCCAGGGCCGGGTCGGATGCCCAGTCCGCGAGAAGGCTCACCACCTCTTCGGCCTGGTCCCCCTCGGGGCGCACGCGCCCGAGGGAGCGCGCCAACTCGGCCTTCACGCCCGGAGCGGTCTCCGCGCGCGCGGCCACGAGGAGCGCGGCGACGGCCGGGGCGCCCTCACCGGTATGGACGGACTGGGCCACGGCCCACGCTGCCGCACCCCGGACCGCGGGGTCGTCGTCGGAGAGGGCCGGGGTGATCATGTCCAGGACGGCGGGATCCTCGAGTCGACCCAGGGCCCGCACGGCGAAGCGACGGGTCCGGGCGTCTTCCGCCTGCGCCAGCGAGGCGAGGGACCGCAGCTCCTGCGCATCCAGGGGACGGGCGTCCTCGAGGGCAAGGACTTCCAGGAGGGCCTCCGTCTCCGTGGGCCCTTCGGGCGCGCAGCCCCCGACCAGGAGGATGGCGGTGGGAATCGCCCAGAGGGGTGCGAGGCGGACCCCGCCGGGGGCCGTGCGGGGACGGGGTGGCGACGCATGGTGATGAGTCACGGGTGTCCAGGTGGGGCGTGGGGGATGGTCGCTCATGTGTGTTCCGCTCCGGCCGTGGCCACGGGCGCGTCTTCGAGCACCGCGTCGACGTGCCTGTCGGCCGGTCCGGCCAACCGGTCGTGCAGTCTCCGGAAGACCCGGGTGGCGTCTTCGCCGGCCCAAGAGGCGGGAAGGAGAGGGCGCGGCAGATAGGGATCCTCGAGAGGGAAGGTCCGGAACTCGTGGATGAGGTCGAACCTCAGGGTATAGCACTCCTCGTCGGAGATCTCGTCGCCCACGTCCTCCACCCGGTCCAGCTCCGGGGCCCACCGGTCCACGAACGCCCGATAGTCCCGGTCCACGCCGGTGAGGTCCCAGCAGCGGGCCACCAGCTCCGTCACCGGCGCTCCGGCGACGCGCTCGGCGCGGAAGCACTCCAGGTGCTCCTCCAGACCCAGCTGGGACGACAGCTCCTCCACCTGCTCCTGGACGTCGTGGGGGGAGATCCACAGCCCGTTTCCCAGGGATCCGAAGCCCAACCAGGCCAACCGGTCCCTCAGCCGGTCCCGGAGCTTGCGCGCGTCCTCCGGGATGGAGTACGCCAGGAGGAACCAACGCTCGTCCCAGGGTCCGTCCCACGAGGGGCGGTAGATCCGGGCCTGTCCCTCCTCCAGAAGCCTGCGGCCGCGCGGGGTGAGCTCGTAGAACGCGTTCCGACCGACCCGGCGCGTCTCCAGCCACCCCTTGCGCGCCATGCGGGAAAGCACCGTCCTCACGGCTCCCTCGGAAAGGCCGAAGGGGTGGAGCAGGGCGATGATGGCACCCACCCAAGGGGCGTCATCTCGACCGAGGAAATACTCACCGTAGAGGGTGAAGACCAGATCCTGAGGCCGACGGGAGGGCTGGGCCAACGGTCAGGATCCTCCGCGTTCCGGTGACGGGAACGGTCCGTGACACGGTGCCCCCGTGGGGTGAATCAGAACGCCTCGAGCTTGTGGAATACCTCCGTGCCGTTCTTGAACCAGTGCTCGCGGAACGGCTCGGAGGAGACTTCGTCCCTCAGGAGGGCGGCGGTCATGGGGTGCGGGAAGAGCGTCATCCGGCCGCTCTCGTTCTCGTGCACCGTGTAGTCGCCGCTGATCTGCAGCGTGGTACGGAGCCGCTGCTCGCCGTTCATCATGAAGCCCTGGAGCAGATGGGTGGTGGTCTCCCACGCCCCCGGCGTGATGCTCATGTCCACGATGGCCGATCCTTCGCCGAACACACGGATCCGGAGGCGGTCGTCGGTCTCGATGAACTGCGCGTCGATGTCGTGCTCGTAGTACGGGAAGAAGAACCGCTCCGACTTGATGCGCCGGGCCTCGGCGGAGCTGGTGGCCGCGATGAACGGATAGAATCCCGCCTTGGCGTGCTGACCCCACTCGGCCACCATGGGCGGCACGATGACGGAGAACATGAGCTCCGTGTAGGGCCCCACCACGCTGTCGTCGAACAGGAACGCCGTCACCGAAAGGACGCTCCTCTGGTGTCGGACCTCGATGGGCTCGAGGTGCTCGGGGAGGACCGCCCGGGCGTCGGAGGTCGCCATCTCGAAGAAGGCGCTGACCCCGGTGTTGAAGCGGTAGCTCCCTACGGACATACGCCGTACCTCTGGAGGACCTTGCGGATGATGGCCGCGCCTTCTTCCAGCTCCTCGCGGGAGTGGGCCGCCGAGATGGACATCCGGAAGCGGGACTTGTGCTTGCCCACCGCCGGGTACTTCACCGGGTTGATGAACACGCCCTCACGGAGGAGCTCCTCGCCCATCATGAAGATCCGCGCGTCGTCCCGGACCATGATGGGAATGACGTGCGACGTGGAGTCGCCCATGGGGATCTCGTAGTCCGCGAGCAGCTTCTGCATGTAGGCCACGTTGTCCCACAGCTTCGTCCGGAGCTCGGGCTCCGCGGAGGCCAGCTCCAGCGCCTTGCGGATGCCCGCGACCACCACCGGCGACAGCGCGCACGAGAAGAAGCGCGAGCGTGAGAATCCGCGGAGGTAGTTGATGAGCTTCTCCGAGCCGGCGATGTAGCCACCCTGACCGCCCAGGCTCTTGGAGAACGTGCCCAGGTGGATGTCGATGTCCTCGTCGAAGCCCTGGTCCTCGGCCACGCCCTTGCCGGTCTCGCCGAACACGAAGGTGGAGTGGGCCTCGTCGATCATGAGCCTGGCTTTGTGCTTCTTGCAGACCTCGACGATCTCGGCCAGGGGCGGCGTGTCGCCGTCCATGGAGTAGACGCCCTCCACGATGACCAGCTTCTTCCCGTCGAAGCCCGTGAGCTTACGGTCGAGATCGTCCGCCCGGTTGTGCCGGAAGAAGCGGGACTTGGCCTTCGACAGGATCATCCCGTCGACGATGCTGGCGTGGGAGAACTGGTCCGCCACGATGAGATCGCCGGACCGCATGAGGCCCGCGATGGTCCCCACGTTGGCGCTGTAGCCCGTGGGGAAGATCATGGCGGCCTCCTTCCCCTTGAACGCCGCCAGCTCCTCGGCGAGCTGCCTGTGGAGTGCCGTGGTGCCGGAGAGGATGGGGGAGCCGGAGGAGCCGCCGCCGTAGATATCCACGGCCTCCTTGATGGCTTCCTTGACCTCCGGACGGTACGACAGCCCCAGGTAGTTGTACGACGCGAAGTTCACCAGGCCCCGGCGGATCTCGCCGGTCTTGGTGTCCTCCACGTCCACCCGGGTCGACGGCTGGGTGTGGATGGGAAGCTCGTACAGGTAGTAGCCCGCCGGCTTCACCTCCGACCACCAATCGTCGAAAGGCTCCAGGAGCGCGAAAGCGTCCTCGCCCGCCCCGAAGTAGAAGTTCGTGTAGTCGTACTCCATCGCCCCCGGCGCTGCCGGGGGTCCCACGACTTCGTTCTGGTCCATGGGGATCCGACTGGTTGACGGTTTCGCCTCCACTTCGGTGTTCACCGCGGAGCCGTCCTTCTCGGGCTGGGACATATCTGTTACCGGTTGTGGACGTGTTGATCCAGATTCAATTTCCCGAAATCGGCCTGTCACATCAATGGTGACGTGATCGCGACCCGGGGATCCCCTTGAATTTGCAGATCCCGTGCCACGGGATTCGGCGGGGCGGCGCCGGGTCGTTCCGCCGACCCCGCTCCTCACCCCGCTCTTGACGACTCCGGCC
>CAYGKI010000051.1:8856-12909 GCA_964350235.1 uncultured Gemmatimonadaceae bacterium
AGCGTGCCACGGCGTTTCCGCGAGCCATCGCGGCGCTCCCCCATCACCGCGCTTCGCCCCCCGACGGTGAAGCGCGCCGACCCGGCCTCGACCGAGGCCGCCACGCCTCCAGTGGTGCTGCTGCACGGCTTCACGGGCTCGTCGGAATCCTGGGGGTCTTTCCTTCTGGAGGGGCTGGCCGCCGGCGGCCGGCGGGTGGTGGCCCTGGACCTGCCGGGTCACGGCCGGCTGGGACGTGTCGGGAGCGCCCGTCTCGCCGACGTGGTGGACCTGGTGGAAGGCTGCGTGGACGGCACCTTCGACCTCGTCGGATACTCCATGGGGGGGCGCCTCGCGCTGCACTGTGCCCTGGCCCTGCCGGATCGGGTCCGGCGGGTCGTCCTGGAGTCGGCGTCGCCGGGGCTGGACGACGAGGAGGCGCGCGCTCTTCGCCGAGCCGACGACGCGGCTCGGGCCCGGGGTCTGGTGGAAGGAGGCATGGCCGACTTCGCCCGGGCGTGGGCCGCACACCCGACGCTGAGTCCCGGACCCACCCGCGACCCCGAGGACCAGGCTCGTGTCGACCGGGTGCGGCGGGGTCAGCGCGCCGAGGGGTTGGCGGCGGCGCTGACCGGACTCGGCACGGGAAGCCTGCCCCCGCTGTGGGATCGCCTTCCCGGACTCCGCCAGCCGACTGGCCTGGTGGTGGGGGCTCTGGACGACAAGTTCCACGGCATTGCCCGGCGGATGGCCGCCTCCATCCCCCACCCGACGTTGAAGGTGGTCCCTCGCGCGGGCCACACCGTGCACCTGGACCGGCCTGAAGCCTGGTTGTCCTTCGTGCTCCGATTCCTCGGGGAACCGTCCCCGCTCAACGAGCGGAGCGCCGGGCCGCCGCCGAGGCCACGTCCACCATGAACACCAGAGCCACGTAGGTCAGTAGGACCACCGTGACCAGGGTGAACGCGCGGCCGCTCAGGGCGAGACGGAGGGTCGATCCCAGGCCGGTGCCGGTGACGGCCTCCACCACCACCGTGGTGCGGATGATGACTTCCCAACGGTACAGGCCGAAGGTGAGGCACCGCGGGAGAATCCGGGGCAGGGTCCCGTAGAGATGGCGTTGGAAGGTCCCGGCGCCTGCGGACCGAAGCGCTTCATCCACGCGGGGGTCCAGGTCTTCCACCACGTCGGTGAGCAGTCTCCCCAGCACGCCGGCGTTGTGCACGGCAAGCGCCGCCGCGGCGGACAGGGGCCCGGGGCGTAGCACCAGGACCGCCAGCAGCGCCCAGACGATCTCGGGAACGCTGCGGGACACGGCGTACGCGAGCCGCACGGCCGAGCTCACGACCCGCCGCCCGGGAGGCGCGTCCCGTCGGGGCCGTGCCGCCACCGCGGCGGTGGCAAGGGCCGCGGTCGCCGCCGCGGTCGCCGCCGCGACGCTCAGCGTCAGCGTGCCGAACGCCTGCCCCAACACGTCCCGCCAGACGGCGGGCGCCTGGAAGGCGGCCCCGCCCTGGACTCCGGCTCCGGCGAGCCGTTGGAGGAACCCGAGCATCCGGGACCACGCCTCGGCGCTGACCAGGGGAGGGCCGTTGCGCGGCTGTCCCAGGACCACCACCCAGGCCGACGTAACCACGATGGCCACAAGAGGCCATCGGGTCCTGCCAGTGACCCGAGGGGCGAGGTCCGTCATCGTGCGAACGAGCGCCGATATCCGGCGCCCAGTCGATCCACCACGAGCACGAGCAGCAGGGTGGCGTAGATGGGCGTCCAGGCTCGGGCGTAGTCCAGATCCAGCAGGGCCAGCTCGATCCGATGCCCCAATCCACCCAGTCCGACGAAGCTCAGGACGGCCGCCGTCCGAAGGGCACACTCGAAGCGGTACGCCAGGTAGCCCACGCCGTCGGCGGCCACCTGAGGTGCGATGCCGTAGAGAAGGGTCGCGGCCCGGCTCGCCCCGATCGATTCCAACGCGCGCACCGGCGCCGGGTTCACGTCCTGGAGCGCGTCCCCCAGCACGCGCCCGATGGTCCCGGCGTAGGGGACCGCGATGGCCAGGATGCCGGCGGAAGGCGACAGACCCACCGCGTAGACGAAGAGGAGCGCCCAGATCAGCTCGTGAGGGGCCCTCAGGACGGCCAGGACCACGCGGGTCGAGGCCTGGAGCCAGAGGCCGGGGAAGAGCCGGCCGCTGGCCAGCAGCGCTCCGGCGAGGCCGGCCGCGGTGGCCAGGGTCATGGCCGCTACCGCGTAGGAGAGGGTCAGGACGGCATCGCCGAGCACGGTGACCAGGTAGGAAGGCGATACCTCGGGCCTCAGGGCGCCCGCCAGGATCCTGCGAAGGGCGTGCAGCCCGCCGGACGTCTCCGCCGGTGTCCACCCCCGGAGGAGCAAGAGGACGGACAGGACTCCGGCGGCGGCCACGAGCGTCACTACCGCGCTCCGGCCCCTGGGCATGCGCGGAGCCACCAGGACAGGCGTGCTCATCCGCGCCTCACCGGGCGCCGAGTCCCGGGGCGCGGGGTTCCCGGCCGTACAACGCGTCGAGATCCCCGGGTGCGAGGTCGCCGGGCGGCGCGTCGAACACGACGCGACCCTCCCGGATGCCGATCATCCGGTCGAAATGGTCCCGGGCCAGGTCCGGCTGGTGCAGCGAGCATACCAGCGCCCCGCGGCCGTCGCCGGCCAGCGTGGTGAGAAGCTCCAGGACCTCCCGGGCGAGCACGGGGTCGAGGGATGCCACCGGCTCGTCGGCCAGCCAAAGGCGTGGGCGTTGCACCAGCAGCCTCGCCAGCGCGACCCGCTGCTTTTCGCCCCCGGACAGCTGCGCCGTCCGGTCGGCGGCCCGTTGCTCAAGGCCCACCCTGGCCAACGCGGCGTCGGCCTCCGGCGCCCGAACGAGCCCCATCATTGCGAGGGTGGCGGTGGCCAGCGACCACCGGCCCAGCAGGCCCGCCTGGACGTTGTGTCGCACCATGAGCGGCTCCACCAGGTCGTGGGACTGATGGAGCATGCCCACCGCGGCGCAGCGCCGGCGCCTGGGGAGGGCACGGACGTCCACCCCGTCGAGGCTCACCCGCCCGGCATGCGGACGGGGGGCCGTGCCGCTGATCTGCCGAAGCAGCGTCGTCTTTCCTCCACCGCTGGGTCCGACCAGCGCTACCCGCTCCCCGGCGCCCACCACGAAGGACACGGGTCCCAGGTGGAAGCGAGGGCCGTGGTGGACCTCCAGGGCGTGGACCTGCAGAGGAGGGTGCGCCTCACCCCTCACCAAGGAGTCCAAGTCGTTCCGCCACCGCTTCGATGGCCTGGTAGTTCTCGTTCCGGGTGGTCACGAAGGCGTCCGTCTCGAAGAGCGAGAGGATCCGCCGCTCGGCGTCGGTATCACCCATGGACACGAGGTATCCGGCGATGCGGTCCATCGTGCCGGCGCCGAACCGCTCGTCCAGCTCGGGATGCGCCACCCAGTGATAGTCGTAATAGGCGGGAGAAACCGTGAGGACGCGGACGGCCGTGGTGTCCACCTGACCCTCACGGACCGCGCGCTGCCAGACGGTTTGGTTCAGTGCGCCGGAGTCCCAGACCCCGTCCTCCACCAGCTGCCATGTCGCGTCGTGGGACCCGCTGTAGTTCACCGCCGCCAGATCCCGCTCCGGGTCGATGCCCGCCTCGGTAAGGAAGTGCCGTGGCATGAGGTGCCCGGAGGTGGAGCTCTCGCTCCCGAAGGTCAGCGTGCGCCCCGTCAGGTCCGCCAGCGAGGTTCCGTCCAGATCGCTTCGGGCGACGAACACCGACCGGAACGACGCGTCGGCGGGGCGGTGGACGAGGGCCCGTGCCCCCGGCACCGCCCTGCGGGCCTGGACACCGGTGAGTCCTCCGAACCAGGCGAGGAGCACATCCCCGTGCTCGAACGCCGTGACCAGCGCGGCGTAGTCACTGGCCGGCACGTACCGGACGTCGACACCGAGCTCCTGCGAGAGCAGCTCCGCCATCCCGCCGAACCGCTCCTCCAGCAGGGTGAAGTCCTGGTCCGGGATCCCGGCGACGACCAGGGTAGGGGCCTGGTCCTCCCCG
>CAYGKI010000052.1:0-9378 GCA_964350235.1 uncultured Gemmatimonadaceae bacterium
CTCCCCAGCAACATCATCAACGATCTGGGGATGCCCGTAGTCACCGTGCCATTCGGCCATTACGACGACGGGACGCCCTTCGTGCTGGCGCTCATCGGGGACAGCTGGACCGAGGCGGAACTGCTCTCCATCGCCTACGATCTGGAACGGGTGGTGGAGGGGCGCCGTCCACCGCAGCTGGTACCGGCTCCCTGATCAACGGGTCGGGCTCGGAGGGGAGGGTGTCCCCCCCGGGCCCGACCGCGTCCCGCGGTCAGTTGCCTCTGCGACTCTCGTCGAGGAGGCGCAGCCCTTCCATGAGGACCGATTCGGTGGACACCGAAACGGTGGGGTCGGGGAAGTCCGTTTCCTCCTTGACCGTGAACGAGCCCTCGTCCTCCCAGGTCAACACCGCGTAGACCGCCGGCTCGCCTTCCACGTCTCCCAGGGCGGCGTGAACGATGCGCCCTTTGCGCATGAAGATCACGGCGCTCTCCGAGCCCCGACGTAGATCGATTCGAACGGTCTTCATTCCCTGGCTGAGCATCTGGACGAGGTCCAGGAACGAGAAGACGTCGAAGGTGGCGGAGAACTGCCCCCGCTCCTCGGCCCGATGCCTGGGGCTCCGCGCCCTCGAGCGAATCGCCCGATTGATGCGAGCCGCGATGAGGTCGAAGTCGTGCGGGGGCCCGAACACGTCGTCCACGCCCACGTCCAGGAGGTTCAGGACCAGGGCCGGATCCGTCGAATCCGTGAGCACGAAGAGCAAGGACTCACCGCCCAGCTTGGCGATGCGCGTGAATCGGTCCACCCCCTCTCCGAAGGCCTGGTGGTCGATGACGACGGCGGCAGGCGCACGTCGCTGCATCATGGCTTGCGCGTCGGCGAGGTCTTCGCTGGGCACGGCTTCCCGTCCCACTCGGACGAGCGCGGGCCCCAGCACGCGAGGGAGACGGTCCCCACCGACCATGAGGATCTGCCGGTCGCTGGCATCGTCGTCCAGGGTCCCACGATCGGCGATGACGCTCAGATACGCCTCGACGAGCTCCGTGGTCGCCAATCTACGACTCGCCCTCCGAAGCTCGGCGCGGAGGTGCAGCATCCGCTCCTCATCGGAACCCGAGCCCGGCGACGTGTGATTGTGTCGGAACCAGGCCAACGCGAGGACCTGGGCGGCAAGGTGGGTCTCGTGATCCAGACTGGCCCGGTCCTCTGGGGCGATCTCCCCCCGGTACAGTCCGTGACAGGCAGCGAGAACGGCGTCCAGAGGCCACGGGAAACGGAGACGAGTCGCCAGCTCCAGTGACGACGCGAAAGCGCCGAAGGGCTCGAGCGATCCCAATGCCTCCGCATCCCTGGCCGTCGAAGGAAGGAGAAGGTGCACACAGAGATCCAGCCCGTCCGTGACCACGCTGCGGAGGCCCGTCTGCTCGGCCAGCGCTGCGACATCTCCCGCGATGAGGCCATACGGGGGAGACGCGCCGATCTCCCCGCTCCGATAGTCGGCCAGGGCCTGCACCGCGCTTCTGAGGCTTCGGATCGTGGCGGGATAGGCGACGGGGTTCTCGGCGAGCGCTGCGCTGACGGACGAGAACGTCACGATGTCGACCGATCCCGTGCTCAGGCCGGCGGCACGCCATTGGTCCAGGGACTCTGTCATCTCCGCCGAGACGAGAAGCTTGGCCGTGGGCTCCTCGAGCGCCTTGCGAAGGGCGGCTTCGTCGGACACGACCACGAGGCCCACGCCCTCGCGTTGGAAAGACGGCGGCAGGAAGTCCTTGCGCGATAGGTGGGACGTGAGCATCACCATCCGCTCCGCGATGGGCACTTCCTCGAACGGCTCCGTGACCACGGCTTCGGGGGACTCCCGCTCGAAGAGCTCGGGAAGCGCCACGCGACCGCGGGTGCCGGACGGGGACCCGCGATCTCCCGGGGCGAGGCGTCGCCCCAGAGTGGAAAGAAGCCCCTCGGGGGCGAGCCCGACACGCATGCCACGAGCTCCGAATGCCTCCTTGACCTTGCGCATCACGGCTTCGTCGCCCGGGTTGGACACGGCGACGGAGAGGACCCGTTGGGACTCATTCCAAGCGAGCGGGACCACCAGGCCCTCCGCCACCAGCTCAGGCGGCATCCGGTGCAGAAGATCCATCGGGATATCGGCTTCCGACGGACGCAGGGTAGGCATGCGGAACTGCTCCGCCAGAGCGGTGAGGAGTTGCTCCTCGGTGATGGCGCCGAGCTGAACGAGGTTCATCCCGAGCCGCCCTCCGTGCGCCCTCTGCCTCCGAAGGGCGCCGGCGATTTCGTCCACGTGGACGTAGCCGAGCTGGAGCAGGATCTGATCCAGCCTCGCGGTCTTGGCCATGGTCAGCGCTGGGTCTGAGTGGTACGGCCCAGGGATCGGCCGAAGGCCATGATCTGGTCCGGCTCTTCGGCGACGAGGGCGGCTTCGTCCGGGCTGACGACGTCCGCCTCTATGAGCTCCTTCAGGTGCTGGTCCCGGAGCTTCATCCCGTCCTTCTTGCCGGTCATGATCACGTTGTTCACCTGGTGCCCCTTTGCTTCCCGGATCATCGTCCGGACCGCGGGGGTTCCCACCAGGATCTCGAGGGCGGCTACACGACCCTGGCCGTCCTTACGCCGCAGAAGCTGCTGAGAGCAGATGCCGACGAGGACCTCGGACAGGGCGTGCCTGACGGCGGACTGCTGGTCCACCGGAAAGGCGTCGGCCACGCGGCTGATGGTCTGAGCGGCCGACTTGGTGTGAAGGGTCCCCATGACCAGCAAGCCCAGCTCGGCGGCGGTGAGCGCCAGGGAGATGGTCTCGAGATCTCGCATCTCACCGACGAGGATCACGTTCGGGTCCGCCCGGAGGGCACCTCGCAGCGCATCGGCGAAGGAGAGGCTGTGCTCGCCGATCTGTCGCTGGTTGATGAGGCACTGCCGATTCTGGTGGATGAACTCCAAGGGGTCTTCGAGGGTGATGATGTGGTAGCTGCGCGTACGGTTCAGATAGTCCACCATGGCGGCCAACGTGGTGGACTTCCCGGAGTTGGTCGGGCCCGTCACCAGGATCAGGCCCGAGCGGCTGTCGAGCATGCTTCGGACGACTTCGGGCATCCCGAGTTGTTCGAGCTCCGGGACCTCGTGGGGAATCACACGGAAGGCCGCGGCCATGCCAGGGTGCTTCTTGTAGGCATGGATCCGGAAGCGGGCCACTCCTTCGATGGTATGCGCGCAGTCGAGCTCACCCGTTCGCTCGAAGTGCTCGATCTGGGTGTCGGTCAGGAGCTCGTACACGAGGAGCCTGACCTCGTCGCCGGAGAGCGGTCGGTGCTCGGCTTCCTCCAACGCCCCGTTGATGCGGAGCACGGGCACGGACCCCGTGCTGAGGTGGAGGTCCGATGCGCCTTCCTCGCGCATGATGCGCAAGAAGGTATCGATCTTGGGCATGAGCGATGGGGCTCGGGGACTTGATCACGAGCGAGCAGGGGGGACATAGAAGGTCCCGCCAAGTGCTCCAGGCAGCAAGTGCCGCCCGCCCCGCCGATTGATGGACCGGGCCGGTCGACGGTAGCTTTGCAGACGGTGGGACTGGTCACGCGGGAATTCGGAGGATCTGTGGCAGGGCACAACAAGTGGTCGAAGATCAAGCGCAAGAAGGCGGTCAACGACGCCAAGCGGGGCGCCCAGTTCACCAAGCTCATCCGTGAGATCACGGTGGCGGCCCGGGAAGGTGGTGGTGACCCGGAGTACAATGCGCGCCTGCGGCTGGCCGTGGACACCGCCAAGGCCGCCGACATGCCCGCGGAGAACATCGACCGTGCCATCAAGAAGGGTACCGGTGAGCTCGAGGGCGTGGCCTACGAGGAGGTCACGTACGAGGGATATGGGCCCGGGGGCGTGGCGCTCTTCATCGAGTGCCTCACGGACAACACCAACCGGACGGTGGCCGACATCCGGCACGCGCTGAGCAAGCAGGACGGGAGCCTGGGCACGGACGGATCGGTGGCGTGGCAGTTCGACCGGAAGGGTCAGGTGGTCATCGACGCGACCCGATATACGGAAGAGTCGGTGTTCGAGGCCGCCATCGAGGCGGGCGCCGAGGACGTCGCCCGCGCCGGTGACGAGTTCATCGTGACCAGCGACCCCACCGAGTTCGCCGCCGTTCAGGCCGGGATCAAGGCCGCCGGCGTGGAGGCCACCTCCGCCGAGCTCACGCGCGTGCCCAAGAGTGAAGTGGCGGTCACCGGGAAGGACGACGAGAAGCTCCCCAAGCTTCTGGACGTGCTGGACGACCTGGACGACGTCCAGAAGGTCCGTTCCAACGCCGACATCGACGAGGCCGTTCTCGCGGAGGCGATGTAGGCGGGGTGACCGCGCCCACCGCTGGAGGCCGGGGCACGGACGAGGACGGGGTGAGCGGTGGGGTGGTCGTCCTCGGCGTCGATCCGGGGACGGCGGCTACCGGGTACGGCGTCGTCCTGCGGTCGGGCCCCAGACAGGTCCGCCTACTGGAGTGCGGCGTGATCCGCACGTCCGCGGGCGAGCCGCTGCTCACCCGGATCCGCGAGATCCACGAGGAGATCGTCGGTCTCCTGGTGCGTCACGCGCCCCAGGTGATGGTGGTGGAGGACGTCTTCCACGGAAAGAACGCCCAGAGCGCGCTCAAGCTCGGCCACGCCCGGGGTGCGATCCTCCTCGCTGCGGCCCTGCAGGACGTCCCCGTGGCCGAGTACGGCCCGCGCCAGATCAAGAAAGCCGTGGTGGGTCACGGCAACGCATCCAAGGACCAGGTCGGCTTCATGGTGAAGAGCCAGCTCAGACTCAAGGAACCTCCGAGCCCGGCGGACGCGGCCGACGGCGTCGCGGCGGCACTGTGCCACTGCCTCATGGGCAGCTTTCCCGCAGGGGTGGGCGCGTGATCTCGCGGGTGAACGGAACGCTGCTCACGCGAGCCACGGACCGTGTGGAGATCGAGACGCCGGGAGGCGTGGTCTACGAGATCGAGATCCCGCTCACGGTGTTCCAGAAGCTTCCGGAGCCCGGCTCGGCCATCACGCTGCGGACCTTCCAGGTGGTCACCGACTCGTCGGTGGCCCTCTACGGCTTCGTGGAGCCGGCGGAGCGCACCCTCTTCCAGCGGCTGCTCGGCGCCTCGGGCGTGGGTGCCAAGGTGGCGCTGGCCATGATGTCCACCTACTCGGTGGAGCGGTTGGCGCGGGCGCTGGTGGAGAAGGACGTTGCGGCGCTTCAGCAGGTGAGCGGCATCGGGAAGAAGAAGGCCGAGAAGATCGCCCTCGAGCTGTCCGACAAAGTGGAGGATCTGGCCATCGTCACGCCCGGCGGAGGACCAGCGGCAGGCTCGGCCGGGACCCAGGCCGCGGTGAAGGCATTGGTGGCTCTGGGGTACGGCGCCGCCGAGGCGGATCAGGCGGTGCGGGCCGTCCTGGCGGACGGGGTGCCGGACAGCACCGACGCCCTCATCAGGAAGGCGCTGGCCAACGCCCAGCGCTGACGCCGGGCACGGGGCCCGGTCACCGCGACGCCGCTACCGGTCAGATGAGCCAGTTGGCGAGGAACGCGCCCACGTACGCCAGAACCAGCATGTACCCGAACTGGAGCGCGGGCCACTTCCACCCCGCGGTCTCCCGTCTCATCACCGCGATGGTGGAGACGCACTGGAGGGCGAAGGCGAAGAAGATGAGCAGGCCCACCGCCGCGCCCAGGTCCAGGTAGTTCTGTAGCGCGTCCTGGAGCTCCAGGGATCCCTCGGTGGCTTCCTCGATCCCGTAGATGGTCCCCAGAGTACCCACGATGACCTCGCGAGCGGCCAGGGAGGAGATGATCCCGATGCCCACCCGCCAGTCGTAGCCGAGGGGCTCGATGACAGGCTCGATGAGCTGGCCCAGGGTGCCCAGGGCGCTCTCCTCGATGGGCGGCGGGCCGTCGGCTCCGGCGGGCACCTGGGTGAGGACCCACAGGACCACGGACACCGTGAGAATGATCTTCCCCACACGCTTCAGGAAGATCAGGCTGCGATCGTAGAGCCGCACCACCTGGGACTTGAGCGTGGGGATGCGGTACGGAGGCAGCTCCATGACGAACGTCGAGGGCTGGCCCCGAAGGAGGGTCCGCTTGATGAGGAAGGCCGTAGCGATGGCGGCCAGGGCGCCGAGGGCGTAGAGCCCCAGGAGGGTGGCCGCCCGGGTTCCCAGGAGGGGCCCCAATAGAGGTCGCTCGGGGATGAAGGCGGCGATGAGGAGCGCGTAGACGGGCAGCCTCGCCGAGCACGTCATGAACGGCGTCACGAAGATGGTGGCCAGCCGGTCCCGCTCGTCCTCCACGGTGCGCGCCGCCAGAATCGCCGGAACGGCACAGGCGTAGCCGGAAAGCAGGGGGAGAAACGCGCGCCCCTGCAGACCCACCCGGTACATGGAGCGGTCGGCGATGACGGCCGCTCGGGCCATGTAACCCGAGTCTTCCAGAAGGCCCAGGAACAGGAACAGGATCAGGATCTGGGGGAGGAACACCACCACGGCACCCACACCGGCCCAGATGCCGTCCACCAGCAACGATCGAATCCACGAGTCCGGCAGCGCCGCGCCCATCCACTCGCCCGACGTGGCGATGAGGGCTTCCACCCCGTCCATGAGCGGGACCGCCCAGGTGAAGATGGCCTGGAAGACCAGCACGACCACGGCCAGGAAGACCAGCGGGCCGAAGACGCGGTGGAGCAGCACCGAGTCGAGACGCTCCGACAGGGTCGGGGGGCCCGGGGCGCGGTAGCGCGCCGCCTGCGTGGCCTGCTTCACGTGCCTCCGCCGCTCCGCGAAGGCGTCCACCATGGGGAGCGACCCCTCGTGCGGCAGGTTGGAGGCGACGCCCGGCTTCCGGTTCGGGTCACTCCCCGCGTCGGCGGCGCGCTGCAGGAATCGCTGGACCTCGGGGATCCCCACCCCCTGGCGGGCATTGGCCCGGATGACTTCCACGCCCAGCTCCCGACCCAGCGCCTCGGCGTCCAACGCCCCTCCACGCTCGTCGAGCTCGTCGGACATGTTGAGCACGAGGAGGGTGGGGAGCTCCAGGCGAAGCACCGGCTCCACGAGCATGAGCTGCTGCTCGAGCCTGGTGGAGTCCACCACCAGGACCAGGGCGTCCGGAAGCTTGAGCCCCTCCACCCGCCCTTCCAGGACGTCGCGCGTCACGCGCTCGTCCAGCGTGCGGGCCGAGAAGCCGTTCACGCCGGGGAGGTCCACGATGTCCACTTGGCCCCCACCGGGGAGGCGTGCCACGCCCAGGTGCTTCTCGACGGTCACACCGGGGTAGTTCGCCACTTTCTGGCGAAGCCCGGTGATCTGATTGAAGAGGGTGGTCTTGCCGGAGTTCGGCGGCCCGATGAGGGCGATCAGCGGCGCGGCCGCCGTGGCTGTGGCACTCACTTCTCGTCTACGGCGTCTCCGTCACCACGGGCGACGCAGAGGCAGCGAGCCGTCTCTCGTCGCAGAGCGATGAGCGAGCCATCCACCATCACGATGGGATCCCCGGAGGGAGACGTACGGATGGGGCAGAGGCGGCAACCGGGGAGGAGGCCGCGCTCCAACAGGGGCTCCGCCTGCTCGGCCGGAAGGTCGATCCAGGTCAACTCGACTTCCTCGCGCAACGCGACGTCGCTGAGGCGACGGGCGTTCGCCCACCTCCGAGCCGTATCGGAGCTTGAGGCCATCGGGAGCTTCTGCATCGAGTCCACCGGTGAGATTGAAAGTGAGTCTCAACTGGAGAATAAGACGTTGGACGCCCGAGGGGAAGTGTGGAGGCCTACCCCCTCGCCTTCTCTCGCACCGCGCGGCTGAAGAGACTCAGTTCCTGATCGAAGACGAACCTCAGGAGGAGCCCCGTCCACGACCCGTGGTAGGCGAGTGGCTCGTAATACTCCGGAGCCACCGCCTTGAGTTCCGGAAGACGGTTCCAGGGGATGGACGGGAAGTCGTGGTGCTCGTTGTGGTAGCCCACGTTCATCGCCACCAGGTTGGCGGGCCCGTAGTAGCTGTAGGTCTCCTGGGGCTCCGCCGTCAGGTAGTGCTCCTGGATCCAGCGCGCTCCCAACGGATGCAGGCCCACGGCGAAGAAGAACGAGGCCAGGAGGTAGCCCAGGGCGGCCCATCCCCAGGCCAGTACCACCGCCGAGCCCACCAGCAGAGCGCTTCCCCAGTTGACTAGAACCCAGCGGTTCAGGAAGGCGATCTGGCGCAGCCGCGGTGGGCGCGTGAGCTGAAACAGAGGGAAGAACAGGAGCCAGACACTCTTGCCCAGCGCGCCGCATCCGATGAGTCGCGCTTCCCACCGGCTCGGGATGTCCGCGTCCAGGTCGTAGACGCCCTGGTGCGCGTGATGCATGAGGTGGTATCCCCGGAAGGAGATGGCCGCCGGGAGGACGTTGACCACGTCGGCCAGGATGCCCGCCAGGTGGTTCTGCCACCGCCGCCGGAAGATGAGGTTGTGGGCCGCCTCGTGGATCATCACGTACATGGCGTGGTTCACGAAGGCACCCACCAGCCACGCGACGGCGAGGATCATCCACCAGGGC
The DNA here is from genome assembly GCA_964350235.1 of uncultured Gemmatimonadaceae bacterium. Lineage (GTDB taxonomy): Bacteria > Gemmatimonadota > Gemmatimonadetes > Longimicrobiales > Gaopeijiaceae > JAWLHJ01. The sequence goes on from CAYGKI010000052.1 coordinate 8,567, forward strand.
CGGTCCGCCAGCTGCCATGCCAGGCCCAGCTGCAGCGCCACGCCTGCGAGGATGATGCCGAACGACCACGGGTTCCGACCGATGAGGTCGCGCACCTCCGGGTGATCCCGGAGGATGGCCCGCGTGCGCAGATGGTGGGGCTCGGGTGTTTCGACGACGCTGAACGCGTCGCGCTCTCCTGCCATGACTCTCTCGTGGGGCACCGGGTGCGAACCAGGCCGGAAGGTACCGGGGGCGGTAGCGCCCGGAAACCCGCCTGCCGTGGGGGGGGCTTGGACCTGCTGCACGCACCCGCCGCCATCCCTTACATTCCCAGGCATGAGCGAGCGCACCGAGGTGACCACCCCCGAGGCCCTGTCCGACGACGAGCAGGTCGAGCCGAGCCTTCGGCCCCAACGGCTGGCGGAGTTCATCGGACAGCCCAAGGTGCGCGAGTCGCTGTCCATCGCCATCGAGGCGGCCAAGGGACGCCGGGAGCCGCTGGACCACGTCCTCTTCCACGGCCCTCCCGGGTTGGGCAAGACGACGCTGGCGTCGCTCATGGCCCGCGAGATGGGGGTCAACATCAAGACCACCTCCGGGCCCGTCCTGGAGAAGCCCGCCGACCTGGTGGGGATCCTCACCAACCAGCGGCAGGGCGACATCCTGTTCATCGACGAGATCCACAGGCTCCGCCCCATCATCGAGGAGTTCCTGTACCCGGCCATGGAGGATTGGCAGGTGGAGATCCGCCTGTCCGACGGCCCCAAGGCCGACACCATGACCATGCGCATCGAGCCGTTCACGCTGGTGGGCGCCACCACCCGCTTCGG
>CAYGKI010000052.1:9478-11359 GCA_964350235.1 uncultured Gemmatimonadaceae bacterium
GCCCGGGTGCTCAAGACCCTCATCGAGAAGTTCGAGGGCGGGCCGGTGGGGCTGAACTCCCTGGCGGTGGCCATGGGCGAGGACGCCACCACCCTGGAGGAGGTCTACGAGCCCTTCCTCATCATGGAGGGCTTCCTCATGCGCACGCCGCAGGGCCGAGTGGCGACCTCCCGGGCGTTCCGGCGATTCGGGTACACCATGCCCGAGTCCCTCAAGGGATCGCAGGGCTCGCTGTTCGTGGTGGAGTGACGCCTTCCGACCCGTCGGCGCCCGTGGCCGGCACCCGCATCTCCGACTACGACTACGCGCTCCCGGAAGACCGCATCGCCCGGTATCCGGCGGAGCGCAGGGACGAGAGCCGCCTCCTGGTCGTTCCCGAGGGGGACGCTCCTTTCCGTCACCTACGGTTCCGGGACGTCACCGAGCTCTTCCGGCCGGGCGACCTCCTGGTGGTGAACGAGAGCCGGGTGCGGCCCGCGCGCCTCCTCGGGCGGAAGCCCACCGGCGCCCCCGCGGAGATCCTGCTGCTGGGGCCGGCGGGCGGAGAGGGGCGCCCGGATATGACCGCCGATCCCACGGCGTCCTCCGGAGGCACCGCGACGGATCCCCGCGACTGGATCGCCCTCGTCCGGCCGGGCGGCAAGCTGAAGCCGGGCCGCACGGTGGACATCGCCGACGATCTCATCGTGGAGATTCTCGACTCGGCACCCGGCGGGGGCCGGGTGGTCCGGCTCGTCACGCCGGGCTCCGTGGAGGAAGCCATCGAGCGGCACGGGCACATGCCGCTCCCGCCGTACATCGATCGGGCGGACGAGGCCATGGACAGGGAGCGCTACCAGACGGTCTACGCCAGGGAGACGGGGTCGGTGGCCGCCCCCACCGCCGGGCTCCACTTCACCGAGGAGCTCCTGGCCCGTATCGAGGCCATGGGGGTCCGGCGGGCCGCGGTGACGCTCCACGTGGGCATCGGGACCTTCCGTCCAGTGGACGTGGACGATCCGGAAGAGCACGAGATGCACGACGAGTCGTACGTCGTTCCGCAGGCCGTGACCGACGCGGTGGCCGAGACGCGGGCGGCGGGAGGGCGGGTCTGGGCCGTGGGCACCACGGTGGTGCGGACCCTGGAGGCCGCCGCCGATTCCGCCGGGCGGGTCCCGGCCGGCGCAGGCTCCACGGACCTCTTCATCCGCCCGCCGTACGACTTCCGGGTGGTGGACGCCCTCATCACCAACTTCCACCTTCCCCGATCCACGCTGCTCATGCTGGTGGCGGCGTTCGGAGGCTACGAGCGGGTCATGTCGGCCTACGAGGCCGCGGTGCTGGAGGGGTACCGGTTCTATTCGTACGGGGATGCCATGGCGCTCGTGCGCGGCTGAGCGTGAGCGCCGGCCGAGGCGTCGGCGGCCTTCTCACCACCCCACCGCGGCAGAGATCCTGCACCGGTGCGTGCCCCTTCCAGCGCTAGGTGGTGATTCCGCCACATGCGGCAGAAAGGCGTCATGGCCGGGCGCGTCGTTCACTGCCGTGTCACTTTCCTGCCGCATATGGCGGTGGAACCGTCCGGCCGCCATCGCCGGGGCACCGTTTGCCCGATTGACGCCACTGGGCCTCGGAGCTCCGCGGCATCGAGGGCCACGGGATGCCCTCGCGTCATCGGCTGACAGGACTTCCCGACCGCACCCCCTGTCGGACGCCCCCTGAGCCGGGATCCACGCCCATCGCACCGGTCGGCCCGGTCGCCCTCTCCAAGCGCGCGGAGATCAGCATCACGAGGACGACCCAGAGCAAGTCGGCGAGCAGCAGATGGAAGAGGCGCATCCCCACCGGGTTCCCAAGCACGATGGTCATAGGGCCCGCCACGAGCTGGGTCAGCGCCAGTGC
>CAYGKI010000052.1:11369-12855 GCA_964350235.1 uncultured Gemmatimonadaceae bacterium
GGCCGGCGGCCGGATCTCCGAGGGCGCCGGCCATGTTCCTCGTGCGGACGGAGAAGCGGACCAGCACTCCGATGACCAGGAGGGCCAGGATCGGATGGGACATGCGGAGATAGATCAGCACGTGCTCGGGGTCCACGTACTGCCCCAACCCGTCCCGCAGCGTCTCGGCGGGGAAGGCGGTCACGGCGAGGCCGGTCAAGGCTCCGGTCCAGGCCAAGGCGAGGACGCCCAGGACCGGGAGGACCAGCGGCCGCACCCGTCCGGCCTCGGATTCGGGGAAGGGTCGGGGGATCCGGCTCACGCCTCGGGTGGCCCACCAGGCGGTGAGGACCAGGGCCGCCATCAACAGGAACGTGTTGGTCACGTGAACGGGTCGGATGAGCATGCGCCCAAGCGAGATGTCGCCGGCCACCCACCCGAAGACGACGAGGATGGCGCCGAAGAGGGACTCCGTGACGGTGAAGACCAGGGCGACGAGGGCGCCGGTTCGGACGGCATGCCCACGGGGAAAGGTGCGGACGGCGGCCACGGCCAGCCCGATCACGGCCAGCAGAACGAGCCCGGAGGTGATCCGGTGGGCGAGCTCCACCAGGGTGGGGAAGGCCAGGGTACCGGGGATCACGGCCCCGTTGCAGAGGGGCCAGTCGGTTCCGCAGCCATCACCGGACTCGGAGATCCGGAGGAAGTACCCCCACAGAATGACCAGGAGGGTGTAGGCAGCCACGCCCCACGAGAGGCGTCGGAAACCAGGTAGAGACATGACCGTCACCTCGCCGGCATCGACCGGTCGAGCATGGGAACGCGAGTCAGCGAGAGCACCTTCCAGCGCCCAAAGCTACCATGACGGCGGAGACCGCTGAACCGGCTCGGGGGCGGAGCGGGAGGGGACGGTTAGGTGGCCCCTGGCTTCAAGGGCGCGCGACGATTGCGCCATGGCTTGCCGAGACGGATGTTCCGCCGTCTGGATTCTTCCCCTGACCGTCGCCCCACGAGCCAACCATGAAACGCTTCCTCCGCCCCACACTCCTCGCCGCGGCACTCTCCCTCGCCCCGGGCTCCGACGCCAGTGCCCAGCTCCTGGAGGCGAAGGTGATCGGCATGGACGCGGCTCGCACCATGATGGCGGCGGCCGAGGCGGAGGCCACCCGCAACGGATGGCCAGTGGCCATCGCAATCGTGGACGCGGCGGGAGCGCTGATCCTCTTCCACAAGCTCGACGGCACCCAGGCCGCGAGCATCGACATCGCCATCGGCAAGGCCAGCACCGCCGCGCGTCTACGTCGGCCCACGAAAGCCCTTGAGGACGCCATCGCGTCCGGGCGGATGGCGCTGGCGGCCGTGGACGGGATCCTCCCCCTGGAGGGCGGCGTGCCCATCGTGGTGGATGGGGAGGTCATCGGCGCCATCGGCGTGAGCGGCGTGACGTCCCAGCAGGATGCGCAGGTGGCGGAAGCGGGCGTGGCGGCGCTGCGTCCCTAGACGGCTG
>CAYGKI010000053.1:0-12836 GCA_964350235.1 uncultured Gemmatimonadaceae bacterium
CTGGCAGTGGGGCTTCGTCACGGTCAACGCGACGCTGGCGTTCACGTGGCTCACCATGCTCGTCATGGTGGGAGGCTCCTGGCTCGTGACCAGAGGGCTCGCGACTGGACCGGATATCGGCCGAGGACAGGCGGTCCTGGAGCTGGTCGTGGCGCAGATTCGCCAACAGATCGACGAGGCCGTGCCTGGGGAGTCCGACCGGTATCTTCCCTTCGTGGGCACCCTGTTTCTGTTCATCGCCTTCTCCACCTTCCTCGGGGCCATCCCCGGGGTGCACGTGGTGGCCGCATCCCTCTCGACGGCGGCTGCGCTGGCGACGTGCGTCTTCGTCGCGGTCCCTCTCTTCGGGATCGCGCAGGAAGGTGTGGGCAGGTACCTGAAGCGATACGTTCAGCCCAGCGTGTTCATGGCGCCGTTCCACGTCATCGGAGAGCTCTCACGGACCCTGGCCCTGGCCGTTCGTCTCTTCGGAAACCTCATGAGCGGGAAGGTCATCGTGGCCATCCTGCTGACGGTGGCCCCCTTCGTATTTCCCGCGCTTCTGGAGGCGTTCGGCCTGCTCATCGGCATGATCCAGGCCTACGTCTTCGCCATCCTCGCACTCGTGTATATCGCGTCGGGGACGCGGGGCAGGCGCTCCGCCGAAGCCTCGGCGCCTTCGACGACCTCGGACTGAACCCAACAGGACATGGAGACCACATGGAGAGCATGGAGCTGATTGCCGCGGTATCCATCGCAGTGGCGGGCTTCACCATCGCCATCGGGAGCATCGCGCCCGCCCTCGGTGAGGCGCGAGCCCTGGCTCAGGCCCTCGATTCCATCGCGCAGCAGCCGGACATGGCCAATACCGTGACCCGGACGCTCTTCGTAGGGATGGCCATGGTGGAGTCCACGGCCATCTATTGTCTCGTCGTGTCCCTGATCCTGATCTTCGCCAACCCGTTCTGGACCCAGGTGGCGGGAGGCTGATTCCGTGGGGATCGACTGGTTCACGTTCATCGCGCAGATCCTGAACTTCGTCATTCTTGTCGTCCTCCTTAAGCGGTTCCTCTACCGCCCCGTCCTCGACGCCATCGGCCAGCGGGAGGAATACATCCGCGAGCGGCTCCATGAGGCGCAGCGTCTGCAGGAAAACGCGGAGGCCGAACGCGGGGATCTGCGCGAGGAGCGCACTCGGCTCCAGGCACGCAGGGCCGAGCTTCTCGAGACGGCCGAACGGGATGCCGAGGTCCGCCGCATCGAGCTCGCCGAAGAGGTGCGCCAACATGCCGACAAAGTCCGTGCCGATTGGCGCGACGCATTGAGCCAGCAAAGGGAAGCGTTTCTCGAGGAACTCCGCCGGCGTGTCGCGGAAGAAGCCTACACCCTGGCGGCCAAGACCCTCACGGACCTGGCCGACGCCGACCTCGAAGACCAGGTGGTCCGGGTCTTCCTCGAACACGTGCGCTCCGTGGAGGACGAGGACCGCAAGGAGTTCGTATCGGCCCTGGAGGCGGCAGGTGGCCGCCTAGAGATTCGCACCGCTTTCGCCCTGAGTCCCGAGCGGCGAAGCCGGATCGAGGACGTCACCCGGACGTGGACCGGGTCCGAGCCCGACATCCACTTCGAGACCGACCCCGACCTCGCCCTCGGGATCGAGATGCGCGCGGGAGACCGCAAGGCGGGCTGGAGCGTCGGCAGCTACCTGGAAGGACTGGAGGCCCGGACTCGAGCGCTCCTCGAAGCCGAGACCCGATGAGCGACGCAACGCCCGGACGGGTGCTGTCCCTGCCGCGACCGGACCTCTCACGCGAGCTGGAACAGGTGAGCGCGGCTCTCGGCCTCACCCGCGATGAACCCCACTCCCGGCTGGACGTACGCGAGGTCGGTGTCGTGCGATCTGTCTCGAAGGGCACGGCGCGGCTTGATGGGCTGTCCAGCGTGGGCGCGGATGAGGTCGTAGAGTTGGAGGGTGGGGTTGCCGCCCTCGTGTTCAACCTCGACCCCGACGAAGTGGGTGTGATCCTACTGGGGGACGAGGAGCTCGTAGCGGCGGGAACGGAAGCCCGCGGCACCGGGAAGCCCCTGCGGATCCCCGTGGGCGACGAGCTGCTGGGAAGAGTCGTGGACCCGCTGGGCCGCCCGCTGGACGGCGGCCCGCGCCTCCCGTCCATGCGGTCGCGTGAGGCCGAAACGGCGGCTCCGACGATCATGCGGCGGGGTCCGGTGAGGGTCCCTCTGCAGACGGGCATCAAGGTGATCGACGCCCTGGTCCCCGTCGGCCGGGGTCAGCGGGAGCTGATCGTAGGTGATCGCCAGACGGGCAAGACGGCCATCGCCACGGACACGATCATCCACCAGCGCGACACCGGTGTCGTATGCGTCTACTGTGCCGTGGGTCAACGGAGCGCCGCGGTTGCACGCGTTGTGGACGAGCTGTCTGCGAACGGAGCCTTGGATCACACCATCGTGGTCATGTCCTCCGGCGAAGACCCTCCGGGCCTGCAGTTCATCGCTCCCTACGCGGCGACGGCCATGGCCGAGCACTTCATGGACCAAGGACGGGACACCCTTGTGGTGTACGACGACCTGACCAAGCACGCCCGGGCGTACCGCGAGCTCTCCCTGCTACTCCGGCGGCCGCCGGGTCGAGAGGGGTACCCAGGGGACGTGTTCTACATACATGCGCGCCTTCTGGAGCGCTCCACCCGATTGCGAGCGGAGTACGGAGGCGGCTCGCTGACCGCCCTGCCCATCGTGGAGACGCAGGGTGGCAACCTATCCGCGTACATCCCCACGAACCTCGTCTCCATCACGGACGGCCAGATCTTCGTGACGCCGGAGCTCTTCCAGAAGGGCGTGCTTCCGGCTGTCGACGTGGGGCGATCGGTCTCACGCGTGGGTGGCAGCGCTCAGCTTCCGGCGTACCGCGCCGTGGTCCGCGACCTGAAGCTGGCCTACGCGCAGTTCGAGGAGCTGGAAGTATTCTCGCGGTTCTCCGCCCAGCTCGACGACGACACACAACGCAGCTTGGAGCGTGGCCGCCGGGTGCGGGAGGTGCTGAAGCAGGACGAGAACGCGGCGCTCGACGTGGCCGAGCAAATCTCCGTCCTGCTGGCCGCCACGGAAGGGCTCTTCGACCCGGTCCCCCTGGATGGGATCCTGGCCGCGCAGGACCGAGTGCTGGCGCGAGTCCGGGATCGTCTTCCTGAGGTCCGACGTCGGATTCTCGCTGGAGAGCATCTGTCCCAAGAAGATCGGGAAGCGCTGGTCCGAGAGGCGGGGACCGCCCTCGACCGCACCGCGATGACAGAGAGCCAGGAGCGGTGATCGGTTGCTGACCATCCAGCAGATCGGGCGACAGCTGCAGAGCGCGCGGGACCTGCACTCCATAAGTCGAGCTTTGAAGGCGCTATCCGCCGTGCGGATCCGCCACAGTCGTCGGGCCGTCGAATCCCTGGAACGCTATGCCCGGACCGTGGAGCTTGCTCTTCAGGTCGCCCTCCGAGACCGTCCCGCCGGGGTTCGGCTCACCGAGGAGCGCGTGGGCCCCCGGGCCGGCGCGGTGGTCTTCGGATCCGACATGGGCCTGGCCGGGCGCTTCAACCTCCGTATCACCGAGCACGCTCTGGAGAGCCTCGGCGCGCTCCACCCTGAGCCAGAAGATCGCTTCATGCTCGCCGTGGGCTCACGCGTGGCAAGCACGCTCGAGGCTGCCGGGCAGGCGGTGGTACGCTCGTTCGCCGCGCCGGACTCCATCGATGGCATCGTCTCCACGGTGCAGGAGCTCCTGGTTGCCATCGAAAGCTTTCGCATCGAACAGGGGGTGGAGCGCTTCTACCTGTGCTACAACCACTACCATTCGGGTGCCGCGTATCGGCCCCACACAGTGCGCCTGCTTCCCCTGAACCTGGAGTGGCTGTCGGGGCTCGAGCGCCGCTCGTGGCCGTCGCCCGTCCTACCGCGCTTCCGAGTGGAGTGGGAGCGGCTCTTCTCCGAAGTTGTCCGCGAGCACCTTTTCGTCTCGCTCTTCGCAGCCGCGGCACGCTCACAGGCCGCCGAGAACGCCAGCCGCCTGGCCTCCATGGAGGCCGCCGAGCGCCGCATCGAAGAGCGCATCCACGGTCTCAGGGGGCGATTCAACCAGCAGAGGCAGCAGAAGATCACCGAAGAGCTCATGGACCTGGTCACCGGCTTCCTGGCCTCGGAGTCGGAAGAGGAAGAGAACGGGACCCGGGCGCCGGAGCGGGGGTAGGGCCCGGCCCGCGCTCCCACGCACCCGGCCCCTCACGCACCGAACATGAACCGCCTGAAACTCGGTATCGTCGACCAGTCGCCCGTGCCCAACGGAAGCGACGCCCGGACGGCCGTGGCCTCGACCCTGGAGCTGGCGGGCCTCGCGGACCGTCTCGGCTTCTCCCGCTACTGGGTCGCGGAGCATCACAGCACGAACTCGTTCGCGGGCTCGGCCCCCGAAGTGCTCATTCCCCGGGTGGCTTCCGTCACCCGTCGGATCCGCGTCGGATCCGGGGGTGTCATGCTGCCGCACTACTCGCCCTACAAGGTGGCCGAGCAGTTCCGCATGCTTCAGACGCTCTTCCCGGGGCGCATCGACCTGGGTCTGGGCCGGGCGCCCGCCGGCACTGGACGGGCGGCGCAGGCGCTCCGATACGGTCGCCCGGCGATCCCGGTGGAGCAGTTCCCCCAGCAGCTGGCGGATCTGGCGGGATGGCTGGGTGAGACCCTGGACGCGGACCACCCACTGGCAAAGGTCCGGGCCACCCCCCGTGGCAAGGACGTCCCGGAGATGTGGATGCTGGCCTCCAGCGGGACCACCGCGGACGTGGCGGCCCGCCTGGGACTGGGGTACTCCTTCGCCCAGTTCATCAGCGGCGTGGACGGAAGTCGGGCGGTGCGCGCCTACCTCGAGGGCTTCCGGCCCAGCGTCCACCGCCCCGAGCCGGCGGCCAACGTGGGGATCGGCGTGCTCTGCGCCGAGACCCGTGAGGAAGCGGAGTGGCTGTCCCTGAGCCTCCACCTCTGGCGCATGCGCATCATGCGTGGCGTGGATCGCGGGATCCCGTCACCCGAGCAGGCCAAGGAGGAGTTCGAGGCCTGGGGCGTCCCCATATCGGAGCTCCTCGCCGACGAGAGCCGCGTCGTCGTGGGCGATCCCGGGCAGGTCCGTGACGCCCTCCTCGCGCTGGCGGAGCGCTACGGCGTGACCGAGCTCATGACCGTGACCGTCACCCACGATCTCCAGGCCCGCAGGCGCTCCTACGAGCTCCTGGCGGAGGTGATGGAGCTCGAGCCGTCGGAGGCCCCCGCGGCGTTCTGAGCGCGGGTAGGCCGGGCGTGCCGAGGCGGAGCGCCCGTCCCACTCCCTTTGCGAGGCTCGGGAGACGTGGCCGCCATGAGCGCCCGATGGAGGTCCACCTGGGGCTCGCCGGATCGGGGCGCCCGCCGATGGTAGATCCCGTCGGCGTCGAGCTCCCAGGCGAGGCAGTTGTCGGCGAGCGCGATCTCCAGAATCCGCATGAGGCGCTGGCGCAGTTCGGGGTCCAGAATCGGGACCACGGCCTCGAACCGGCTGTCGAGGTTCCGCTTGCGCCAGTCGGCGCTCCCCATGAACACCTCCGTGTCTCCGTCGTTGCCGAAGAGGAAGATGCGGTCGTGCTCGAGGAAGCGACCGATGATGCTCACGACGCGGATGTTCTCGCTGAAGCCGGGGAGACCCGGCCGGAGGCTGCAGTGACCCCGGATGATCAGGTCCACCTGGACGCCCGCTCGAGAGGCCTCATACAGCTTCCGGACGATCACCTCGTCGTCCAGGGCGTTCATCTTGGCGACGATCCGCCCCACCCGGCCCGCCTGGGCATGGTTGATCTCCCTCTGAATGAGATTCAGGAAGCGGGTACGCATGGCGGCGGGCGCCACCACCAGGCGGTCGTAGGTCTGGCCCGGCGCGAGACCGGTCACCGAGTGGAAGAGCCGAACCAGGTCGGCCCCGATGGTGGCGTCGCAGGTGAGGAGCCCCAGATCCGTGTAGATGCGCGCGTTTCCGGCGTGGTAGTTCCCGGTCCCGATGTGGCAGTATGTCCGAGGGTGCCCATCCTCCTCCCGGATGATGAGCATGGCCTTCGCATGGGTCTTGAGTCCCAACACGCCGTAGGTGACGTGGACGCCAGCCGTCTCGAGGATGCGTGCCCACTCGATGTTGTTCTGCTCGTCGAAGCGCGCCTTCACCTCGACCATCACAGCCACCTGCTTCCCCTGGGCCGCCGCGCGTAGCAGTGCCTCCACGATGCTGGACCGCTCTGACGTCCGGTACAGGGTCTGCTTGATGGCCAGAACGGCCGGATCCTCCGCCGCCTCCCAGGCCAGCCGCTGCACGCTGGCGGTGAACGACTCGTAGGGGTGGTGGACCAGGATGTCGCCGTCCCGGATGATGGAGACGATGTTCCGCTCTCCACCGTCCTCGTCCTCGCGCGTGGACAGGCGGGCCGGAACCACCGGCTCCCACGGCGGAAAGTGGTGTTCCGGAAGATCGACGTCCGCCAGCTCGTGTAGCGACTCGAGACCCAGCTCGCCATCGAGCTCGACCAGCTCGGCATCCTCCAGCTCCAGCTCCTCCAGCAGGATCCGGCGGATGTGGGCCGGCATGTCCCGCTCCACCTCGAGACGTACCACAGGAGCCAACTGACGCTCACGAAGCTCCTCGGAGATCATCTCGATGAGGTCCTCCGCCTCCTCCTCCTCACGCTCCACGTCGGCGTTCCGCGTCACGCGGAAGGCATGCACCTGCAGCACCTCGAGCCCCGGGAAGAGCGCCTGGACGTTGTCGCGGACCACCTCTTCAACCGCCACGAAGTCGTGGGGCCCCCGAGCGTCGGGCACGGGCAGCCAGCGCACACCGCGCGTCGGGACCTTGAGACGGGCGAAGTGGCGGGTGTCCGGACGTGGGTCCCGCATCTCGATGGCCAGGGACAGGCTGAGGTTCGAGATGAACGGGAACGGATGCCCCGGGTCCACCGCCATGGGCGTGAGGATGGGGTAGAGATGCTCGCGGAAATGAGCGGCCAGGGCCTCGCGCTGCTCGGGGCCGAGGGAGGAGTAAGGAAGGACGCGCACACCGGCGCGCTCCTCCAACAGGGGCTTGAGCTCCTCCACCCACGCCCGGTCGATGGCCTCCTGCATGTCGTGCACGGCGCCCCGGACCAGGCGTACGAGCTCCGAGGGAAGCCGTCCATCGGGCGACGGTCTGGTGACGAAGGCGGCCTGCTGCCTCCGGAGCCCACCCACGCGCTTCTGCACGAACTCGTCCAGGTTCGAGTCGGTGATGGCCAGGAAGCGGACCCGCTCGAGTACCGGAAGCGCAGGATCGAGGGCCTGCGCCAGCACCCTCCGGTTGAAGTCCAGCCAGCTCAGCTCACGATTGAAATAGAGCGTGGGGTCGTCCAGATCCGCGTCGGGGCGGATGGGACGTGCTCGAACGGCGTGAGGGAGCTCGAGGTTCATGGGAGAAGACTAGTCGAGCCGGGAGAGCCCGTGCATACCGCCGCGGAACCGTGACAACATCGTGACTTGCCGACCCGGACCATCACGCCGGCACTGGGTTCACTTCCAGACGGATGGGACGCCCGAAGACCGACTCGAACATCTCCCCCTTCCGGCGCAACGCCCACTCCTCCAGGGTGAGGCTTCCCCGGGTCTCGATCCCGAGCACCAGGCCCTCGTCCGTCCACTCGGCCTCGAGGGAGGCGACCCGCTCGATGTGCTCACGGTCGAGCGCGTCGGCGACCCGGAGGATGGCGGCCAGCTTCCGCACCGCCTTCCGGTCGTCCTTGCCCAGGGTCTCATACTCCGGATGACTCATCTTCGGCTCGGATCGCCGGTGATACCGGGCCAACGCGGCCACCACCTGGATGTCGCCAGGCGACATGTCCGGGAGCTCAGAGTTGGCGATGAGGTACATGGAGTGCTTGTGGTGCCGTCGGTACGACACGAACTGGCCGATGTCGTGCAGCAGGGCCCCGGCCATGAGGAGGTTCCGCTCTCTCTTGCCGAGCCCGTGCAGCTCCACCAGCTGATCGAAGAGCTGGAGGGACAGACGGGCCACCTGGCGGCCGTGCACCTCGTCGAACTGGAATCTTCGGCCAAGGGTCACCGCCGCCGAGCGAATGGTGTGCTCCCGGCGGCTGGAGTGGCCGGTCTCGTCGCTGATCCAGTCCACCAGGTCCAGGATCAGGCCTTCCTTTACCCCCACCCCAGGGACCACGATCTCCTCGGCTCCCGCCAGGTCCGCGACCCGCTCGTAGACCACCGACGCCGGCAGGATCACGTCGGCCCGATCCTCCCGGAGCCCCAGCTTGGTGACCCGCTCCTCGGCGGTCATGGCGCCGAGCTCGGATATGAGGCGATGAAGACTCGAATACGGCAGCCGAGCCACCCCCCTCTTGTCCCGGGACGCCTCGGCCAGGTCGGCGAGGGCGTCGATGTTGCCGCCGGTGGCGATGGTGCCCGTGGGCCGGAACTCGCCCACGGCCCTGGGGACCTTGAGCACGTGGGTATATCGCTCGAGAAGCTCCTGGTACGCGGCGCCCGAGGGCGGTCCGTCGCCCTCCTCCTGAAAGGCCTGGAGCATCCGCACCGAGCCCAGCGTGTGGGACTCGCTCCAGAGGATCCCTCCCTTGTCCGCCACGGAGATCTCCACGCTCCCACCGCCCAGATCCACCATGAGCCAACGGTGGTCGCCGAAGTCCACCTGGTTGGTCACGGCGATCCAGACGAGCCGTGCCTCCTCGCTCCCGGAGATGGTCTCCAGGTGGATGCCCGACTCGCGCCGCACCCGCTCGACCAGGACCCCGCCGTTGCGGGCCTCCCTCACGGCGCTGGTGGCCACCGCCCGGTAGTGCTCGATCCCCAGGTCGTCCAGCCGGCGACGGATCCGAAAGAGCGCGGCCACGGCGGTGTCCATGGTCTCTTCCCTGAAGGTCCGGGCACGGCTGAACACGTCGGTGCCGAGCCGGACCGCCACGCGCTCACTCTCGACCTCGTGATAGACGCCGCCGGTGACCTCGGTGACCACGTATCGAATGGCGTTGGAGCCTACGTCGATGGCGGCGACACGGGTGGGCTTCATGGGACGTGGCTGCTGTGGTCCTGCGAGAAGTCGGAGCTGAGTCTCGAATCTAGCACTCCCGGCGGCACCTCCCGAGTGCCCACGGACTACCGTGGCGCCAGGGCCCAGAAGAGGACCGGCTCCTCCACCTCGATGTCGTTCTTCTCCAGGGCCACCTCGAAGGGCTGGATCTGTCTGCTCTTCTCCTTCCACTCCGCCCACACCGCCTGCACCTCCTCCGCGAGCTCGTTCTCGAGCTCCAGCATCTCCTCCTCGTAGCCCTGGACCTTGGCCTCGGCGGTGGAAAGGCGCTCCTGGGTGCGGCGTGTCTGGGACCGGCGGGAGGAGATCCCGGACAGCTTGCTGGCGCGCGCCCTCCCTCCGAGGAACATGGAGAGCAGGGCGCCCGCGCCGGAGACGAGCTCCTGCTGGCGCCGCGTGCCCACGTCCACCTCCAGCTCCCGCACTCTGAGCGCGGCCCGGTCCCTCCGGTCCCGTGCGGTGTCCAGCTTGCTCTCGAAACGATCGCGCAACTTGGCCACCTCCGCGTCCGCGGCTTCCTCGGCCGCCTCCAGGCAGCGGGCCTGGAAGCGCTCCTCCGCCTCTCCCACTCGGGAGTACAGCTTGAGCTCGGGGTTCGTCAGCAGCTTCAGGGTCCGACCGCGGTAGAGGTTCTCCTGGAGGTCCTTGGCCAGCTCGCGGAAAAGCTTGGCGTCGGAGATGGGCGCATCCGGGAGCACGTAGGGCGCCTCCACGCTCGGGGCATCCCGGAAGTCCCTCTCGTCATAGTCCACCACCGCGGCATCTTCCACCCGGGGGTCCCCGCCCAGGGGAAACAACACCGCCTCCCATTCCTCCTCGTGCCGGAGCGACAGGCCCGACCGCTCCTCGTCGAAGAGCAGCTTCACCTTGAAGGCGAGGCCGGCCTGGTAGGGTCCGCCGTCACCGGTGATGCCCACCGTTCCGGCCCAGGGCGCGGCGGGATCGAGGTAGCGGACCCGGACGCCGGAGGCCACGGAAGGCGGCACGGGGCTCTCGTCCGGTGCCAGCGGGTCCCCGGTGCGGGCAGCAGCGGGACCACCGCCGGCCACGCCGGAAACGGTCGCGGCGCGCCGAGTCGGCTCGGACTCGGGACCAGCCTCGACCTTCGACTGTTCGGGCGTGTACGCTCCCGCGCGTCCATCCTCCCGGAGCCTGATGAGCTCGGAGCGGGTCAGCGGCCCCCGCAGGAAGGACATGGCCCACCTGGACGTGAACAAGGAAGGTTGGGACGACCTGGCGGTCTTGAGAACGAACTCGCGCTTCCCGAGCTGGCCCATCCGAGCGTCCCAGGCCGACACGTCCACATCGCCGGAAGCGGACTTCATGGCTTCCAGCACCCTGGCCTTGTCCCGCTCGGTCTGCAGGCGGCCCACCATCCACAGCCCGGCGTTGGACATGAGCTTGTAGTCCACGTCCACCGGGTTCTGGGTGGCGATGACCAACCCCACGCCGTGCGCCCGGGCCTGCTTGAACAGGGTGAGCATGGGGCGCTTGGAGGGGGGCTCGGCAGTGGGCGGCGCCAGACCGAAGACTTCGTCCACGTACACCAGCGCCCTCAGGTCCGACGTACCCGGCTGCTGCCGCATCCAGGTCACCATCTTCGAGAGCAGGAGCGTCACCACGAACTGGCGCTCCGTCTCCGTGAGGTGGGACAGGTACACGACGCTCGCGCGCGGTCGCCCGTCGGGCGTCCTCAGAAGCGCCTCCATGTCGAGAGGCTCCCCTTCCAACCACTCGGCGAAGGACGGCGCCGCCACCAGACCGTTCAGGCGCATGGCCAGCGCCATGCGATCCTTGGGCGGAAAGAACTGGTCGAGCTCGAAGACGCCCAACCTCCGCAGAGGTGGATCCTGGATCTGCATGAGCAGTGTGGCCAGATCCAGATCCTGACCCTGTCGCCAGGCGTGTTCCACCAGGTTCGCAAGGAGGATGTGCTCACGGCTGGTCACCGGATCCGCGTCGATGCCGGCGAGGACGAGGAGGCCGGATACCAGGCCCTCGATCTCCTCCCGCAAGACCTCCCCCTGCTCCTCCCAGTCTCCGTCCGGAGCGGACAGGTCGCCGAGCACGTTCAGAGGAATGCCCGCCGTGGAGCCGGGCGTGAGGATGCGCAGCTCGGCGGCGTCCCGGAGCGCCCGTGCTTCCTCGACCCCCAGCCCTGACGCGGCGAGCCCCTGCTTCCAGCGCTCCGCGGTGCGGGTGGCGAGCTCCCTCGGTGTGACCCCGTCGCGAGAGGCCTCGGCGGGATCCACCCAGGGCTCGAAGTCCTCCGCCCGCAAGTCGGGGAACTGGAGGGCCAGGTTACCCATGTCCCCCTTGGGGTCGAGGATGAGCGCCGGAACGCCGGACCGGAGCACCTCCTCCAGAAGCACCACGCCGAGACCCGTCTTCCCCGACCCCGTCATGCCCACGATGACGCCGTGGGTGGTGAGGTGGTGGCTGGGGATCTCGAGGCGGGACGTCTTCGGCTTTCGCGTCTCCTCGTCGAGGTCCATTCCGATGAAGAGGGTGCCGGTTTCGGCGGCCATGTGCTCCTCCAGACCAAGGCCGTGGGGCCCGTTGTCGCGTGCTCGAATGCCGGGAATCCGGCGCGGTCGAATATGGACCGCACCCCCCTCCCCGCCAAGCAACATCACGCGCTCGTCGCGGCTCCCGCCCAGGGAGGACCCGTGCAGGAACCGTCGTGCCCGTCGTCATCTCGGTTGAGCAGATGACCTGGAGACGAGAAGGAGGTGGGACATGAACGTATCGCGATGGGGGCTGATCCCCGTGCTCGGCGCGGCCCTCGCGCTGGGCGGGCCCGTGCAGACCCTCACCGGCGCGGCCACGCCCGGTGGGACGGCGGACCGCGCCACGCTGGTGGGCCTGGTGACGGACGCCGCCACGGGCGCTCCCCTGGGGAACGCCCAGGTGACCTTGGTCGGAACCGCGCTGGGCGCCCTGACGTCCGCCGACGGCCGGTACCGACTCGCCGTGGACGACGCGTGGGCGGGCCGAGAGGTGCAAGTCACCGTGCAGCGTATCGGGTACGCCACCGCGCGTCGCACCGTGACCATGGTCACCGGCACCCGGACCCTGGACTTCGCCCTGGAGGCGCAGCCCCTGGCGTTCGAGGAGCTCGTGGTGACCGGTCAGGGAGCCTCGGCGGAGCGACGTGCCGTCGGCGACGTGGTGTCCAGGTTCAGCGCCGCACCCGGCACCCCGCAGACGCTTGCCGGGCGCTACAACCCGAATTTCAACACCGAGTCGTACGCCCTCATCGAGGAGAACGAGTTCAGGGCGGCCCGCGGCGCGCCGCTCTCCACCTTCTCCATCGACGTGGACCGGGCGTCCTACTCCAACGTCCGCCGCTTCATTCGACAGGGCGTGCGTCCACCGGTGGACGCCGTTCGCATCGAAGAGTTGGTGAACTACTTCCCCTACGGCGATCCAGAGCCCGACGGCGAGCATCCGCTCTCCATCACCACCGAGGTGTCCCCGGCGCCCTGGCAGCCGCTCCACCACCTGCTGCGGATCGGCCTCAGGGGGCGCTCCATCGACATGGCATCGGCGCCGGCCAACAACCTGGTCTTCCTGCTGGACGTGTCCGGATCCATGAACAACCCGGACAAGCTGCCGCTGCTCAAGACGGCGTTCAGGATGCTGGTGGAGGAGCTGCGGCGCAGTCCGTGGAAGGCCCTCTACCGGCCCAAGG
>CAYGKI010000054.1:0-8753 GCA_964350235.1 uncultured Gemmatimonadaceae bacterium
AGCGCCTGGAGCGCGCGTGGAGCATCGCTCGTGCCGAAGACGCGGCCCTGGTCATCGGCGGTGTCCGGTGGGTGGACGAGGAAGGAGCTCCGCTGCCCGACGACCACCCGGGCGTGCGCTGGTATGGGGAAGCCCTGGCCAAGGCCGCCGGTTCCCGCTCGCTGAGGCGTGCCGCGCTGGTGCACAACATGGCCGTGACCACGTCCAACTTCTTCCTGCATCGAGCGCTCTGGCGGGCTCTGGGGGGCTTCCGGGGGTACCGGTACGTGCACGACCTGGACTTTCTCGTGCGGGCTCTGGAGTTGTGTGGGGACAGGGTGGTCTTCGATCCCGAGATGCGTACGGTGGACTATCGGGTGCATGGGTCGAACACCATCTCCGAGAGCGAGCAGCGAGCCCAGGCGGAGCGGAGCGCGTTGGTGGGCTCCCTCAAGGCACCCGTGGGCCGCGTCCGGCGATTCGTCCATGGCATCCGGCAACGAGGCACGGTGACACACGCGATTCAGGCCACGCGGGACCTCCGACCGGTCCCGTACCGCCCGGAGCGTGAGCCCGCCGACCTTCGCGTGGGCCTGGTCGTCCGGTCCCTCGGGCTCGGTGGGCTCGAGGAGATCGTGGCCCTCCTCGCCAGAACCTTGCCGTCCCACGGCGTGGCGCCACACGTGCTCTGCACCCACGACGGAGGTCCCGTGGCCAGGCGACTGTCGGACGCGGGCGTGCGACTCACGGTGGCGGACGGTCGGCCGGAGGTGTGGCGGAGCTGGATGCGCGAGGCCTCTCCGGACGTGGTGTCCACCCACTTCGCGGAGCTCGATGTACTGGAAGTGCTCGCGGAGCACGGCGCTCCGGTGGTGGAGACGGTGCAGAACACCTACGCCTGGTTCACCGAAGCCGACTGGAGACGCGAGCGCCGTAAGATGGAGCTCCTGGCCGCCACGGTGGCCGTGAGTGACATGGCCGCGCGCTATCACGCCCGGCACACGGGGCGGGAGATCACTTCGTTCCGGATTCCCAACGCCGTGGACCCGGGCCGGGCCGCCGCCGCGCCCCGAGGATGGGCCCGTCGAAGGCTCGGAATCCCCGCCGGCGCCCCCGTGCTCGTGCACCACGGGCGCGTGGCCAGGCAGAAGAATCTCACGGGACTCGTGCGTGCCTTCGCGCGCGTCCATCAGGAGCACCCCGAAGCACTGCTCCTTCTGGCCGGCCCCCGCTCCGAGCGCGCGTACGCCAGGGAAGTGCGCTCCGCGGCGCCCGAGCTGTTCGCGTCCCGCGCCGTGAGGGTATTGCCGCCCGTACGGCACGTGGGAGCGCTCTTGGCGGCGGCGGACGCCTACGTCTCCAACTCCTTCTTCGAGGGCTGGAGCGTGGCCGCGTCCGAAGCCGCTTGGGTGGGCCTGCCCTTGATCCTGAGCGATTGTGGCGGAAGCAGGGAGCTCGTGGGAGAGGATGGGGCGCGTGGCGTGCTCGTTCCCAATCCCGTGGGTGACCCTCTGGCCGTGGATCCCCGGCTCATCCGGACGCCGCCCCGGGAGACCTCGAAGGTGAACGAAGAAGCCATGTCCGAGGGCATCGTGAGCGTGATCGGGTCGCGTGACGACTGGAGGGTCCGGTCGGAGGCGAGCCGGCGTGCCGCCCGGGCGCTGGTGTGCCCCGACGCCATGGCCGACGCGTACACCGCCCTCTACCGCGCGTTGGCGGAGGCCGCCACATGAGCCCCGTCGGGCCGGGCCCCGGCGCAGAGGGGCCGCCGCGGAACGCCCGAGACGTGCTCCGACACTACTGGCGGGTAGCGGAGGTGCGCGTCTGGCACCTCGTCCTTCCGGTGCTGCTCGTCCTTCTCGCCGGTGCGTTCGAGGCCGCGTCGTTCTCGCTCCTCGTGCCGCTCACCGACGCCGTGGCGGAGAACTCCTTCGACTTCCTGGACCAGTCCAGGGTATTCGGATGGATTCTCGCGCTGCTTCCCGCGGCCGTGGCCGAGAGCCCGGCGCGGGACGCCTATCTGGTGGTGGTCACGGTGGCGCTCATCATCCTCGGGCGGATCGGCAAGCTCGTGGTGGACTACCTCCGGAAGCTCTTCGTGGTGGCGAGGAACGAGCGCTACCGGGTGGCCGTGGGCGAGGAGACCTTCGGCAGGGTCCTGGGGTTCGGCCGGCAGTACTTCGATCGCAACTCCATCGGCCGCATCGACGCCGAGATCGGTTGGTCCAGCGCGGTGGTGGGACTGCTGGAGGCCGCCGAGGAGCTCTTCCGGTACGGCGTGGGCCTGGTGGTGAAAGCCGGTGTGATGGTGGCCATCTCCCTGCCTCTGTCCATCGCGTTCGTGGTGATGCTGCCCGTGGTCGGCGGGCTCATGGGCGCCATCAACCGAGCCGCGCAGCGCATCTCCCAGGAGGGAATCGAGGTGGATCGCCGCCTCAGGACCCGCATTCTGGACATCCTGGGGTCCATCCCCCTGGTGAAGGCGTACTCCCAGGAGCAGGCAGCGTCGGACGTCTATACGGAGGTGCTCCGCCAGCGTCAGGACGTGGCCGTGCGCAGGGATCGGGTGGTGAGCCTCCGATATCCCCTCGAGGAGATCCTCATCCTCATCGTGATGCTCATCGTCCAGGGGGTGGTGATCTACCTGGCCGGGGACTTCCGCCCCGGCGATCTGGCCGCGTTCGGCGCCTTCCTGCTCATCCTCCAGCAGGCGCTGCCCGACTACAAGTACCTCAGCCTGTTCAGCGTGAAGGTGGCCGAGGAGATTCCCAAGCTCGAGGCGGTCGCGGACCTCTTCACCGACGAGGGCAAGTTCATCGTCCCCGGCGGAGCCCGCCCGTTCGAGGCCCTCGAGCGTGGCATCTCCGTGCGAGGGCTCACGTTCCGCTATCAGCCCGGGGCCGACACCCTCCACGACATCTCGGCGGAGATCCGCGCCGGCACGGTGACGGCCATCGTCGGCCAGAGTGGGGCCGGCAAGACCACCTTCGCCGACCTCATCGCCCGATTCTACGACTGTCCGCCCGGCAGCATCTGGCTGGACGACGTGGACGTGCGGGCGTTCTCCCTGCCTTCCCTCCACCGCGCCATGGCCATCGTGAGCCAGGACGTGTGGCTGCTCAACCGCACCCTCAGGGACAACCTCACGTTCGGCCTCGACGAGCCCGTCCCCGACGGCGACCTGGTCCAGGCGTTACGGGACGTGGAGCTGGGGCAGTTCCTGGAGACGCTGGACGAGGGTTTGGACACGGAGCTGGGCGACCGCGGCGTCAGGCTGTCGGGTGGTCAGCGGCAGCGGGTGGCCCTGGCCAGGGCGCTCCTGCGCGACCCTCAGATCCTCATCCTCGACGAGGCGACCTCCGCGCTGGACAGCGTGGTGGAGCAGCGCGTGGCCCGGGCCATCCAGCAGCGGGCGAAGGGGCGGACCCTGCTGGTCATCGCGCACCGGCTGTCCACCATCCGCGACGCGGATCTCATCCTGGTCATGGACCGCGGCCGGGTGGTGGAGCAGGGGACCTGGGACGAGCTCCTGGGCCGCGGCGAGGCGTTCATGGAGCTGTATCGGGCTCAGTTCGGCGACGAGATGCCCACGGAGGACTGAGGCACCGGGCGCCCGTTCTCAGACCCGTGTCTTCCAGATCCTGAGACGCTCCAGGAGGCGCCTCCGACGAGCCATGCGGCGGAGGCTCTCCACTTCCTCCATCCAGTGGGCAGGGAGCCCACCGTCGGGAACACCGGCGCTTCGCCGCCGCTCCGCCGCCGACCGGAACAGCTCGTCCAGCACCGGCTGAGCGGGGGGCCAGATGAAGTGCAGCAGCGGCTTGCTGGGTGCGGACAGGTCCAGGTCGGCGAACTCCTGGGGCCAGTACATGGCGTGCGGGAGGGGGAGCGTGCCCAGTCGTCGCCGCCCTCCGACCACCCCGAAACCGATCTCGTCCCCGATCCATCCGCCCCGCAGGATTCCACCCCGGAGCTTCCGCTTCACTTCTCCGGTGAACGTCTCCAGGCACTCCTCGAAGACCGGCCGGGCCGGGTCCGTGCGGAAGCAGAAGATCCCGCTGTTGGTCTTGAGGTACCGATCCAGGTGGAAGCGGCGCATGAGCCTCCGGGTGGAGAATCCGTGGTGGTTCTCGTTCTCCCGTTCCGTCAGGAGCTCCCCGAGCATGGCGACGTCGTGGCCGTCCAGCCCCGCCCACAGGTACTCCAACGAGCCGAGGACCAGGCAGTCGGAGTCCACGAACATGGTCTCGGCGAAGGGAGAAGCCTCCGCGGACCCGTACTTGATGGCGCGTCCCTCGAGGAAGCGCGGCGGGATTCGTGTCACCGCGTCGAACACGGGGCCGTACCGCTCCTCCGCCAGGCGCCCGAGGGTCTCGTCGGCCGCGAGGGCGACGGGGTGGGACGTGTGCGCTCTGAGGGAGAGGGCCATGTCCACGGCCATCTCCAGGTACCGTGGCCGGCCCACGGCCATGGTCAGGTATCCGCGGCCCTCCGGCGGCATGACGGCGTCGGGCTCAGGCTTCGGCGGGTCGGGGGACCGCCATCTGCTGCTGCACCATGAGTCCCATGCAGAGGGCCCACATCACCATGGGCACCGACCAGAGCGCCTCGCCCGCCTGGATGAGGAAGACCGCCCCCGCCACGCAGTAGCCCATGACCAGCAGCTCCGCGAAGAACGTCCAATCCAGCGGGCTGGCGTACCCCCTTGGCTTGTGGGCCGGCGGTGTCCCGTCCGGGCGCGAGGCGTCTCCCGCGGCCGGAGTCGCCGGCGTGGACACCGCTGCGTCGATGGCCGGTCCCTTGGGGGTCCGCATGAACTCGCCTCCGGACTTCAGGAAGCCCTGGATCTGGCCCACGGTGTTGTTCACCATCAGGCCCATGCCCACGCCCATGCCGAAGATCACCTCGCCCAGGGATCGGAGCGAGAGCTTCGAGTCCCGCTCCTGAATGGTGACGATGAAGCTCACCAGCGCGGCGATCATGCCCAGGGACATGAGCGCCTGGAGGACGAAGAAGACCACCCGATCGACGTACAGGACCGCCCAGGGCCAGAGGATCAAGCTCATGAGCAGCAGCGGGTGGATGGCGTACCCCGCCAGGACGAACGCTTCGTCCAGACGGTCACGGACCACGCTGGCCGAGCCCATCACCTTCCCCGTGAGCTTTCTGAAGCACTGAGCGTTCCCCTTGGCCCACCGACGCTGCTGAAGCTTGAAGGCGCGCATGTGCCCCGGGAGCTCGTTGGCCACGTGGACGTCCCGGAAGTAACGGCCGTGCCATCCCCGGAGGGCGCACCGGTAGCTCAGGTCCAGGTCTTCGGTGAGGGTGTCCGCCGTCCACCCCCCCGCGTCCTCGATGGCCGCGCGCCGCCAGATGCCCGCCGAGCCGTTGAACGTGGTGACGTTGCCGATGAACTCCTGCGTGGGCTTCTGGATGGCGAAGTGCCGGTCCAGCAGCAGCGACAGGGCGGAAGGGAGCAGCCCGTCGATCCCGCGTGACCAGGACCAGCGCGCCTGGACGAACGCCACGGAAGGGTCGTCGAAGGGGCGCGTGTCCACCAGGAGCGTGCGGAGGAAGTCGGGCTCGGGGACGAAGTCGGCGTCGAAGAGCGCCACGAAGTCGGCGTCGGAGCGCTCGAGCCCCTCGCTGAGCGCTCCTGCCTTGTAGCCGGTGCGGTGCGCGCGGCGGATGTGCTCGATGCGGACCCCCTGCTCCCGGGCCTCCGCCACCGCCGCCGCCACGATCTCGGTGGTCTCGTCGGTCGAGTCGTCCAGGACCTGGATGTCGAAACGGTCTCGCGGGTAGACCTGTGCGGCGGCGGCCCGGACGATCTGCTCCGCGGACGTGCGTTCGTTATAGAGCGGAATCTGTATGGTAACGGTTGGCTGGTCCGACTCTTGCGCGGCGCCCGTCGCCGGGGCCTCTTTGACGTGCGCGCTGGCCCCGGCACGGATTTCCGCGCGGTTCATGAGAAACCGGTAGAGCATGCGCAGCTCGACGACGGCGAACGCGGCGCCGAACACGGCCGCGACGCCGTAGAGCAGGGAAATCAATGCTGGCATTCCGGGGTGATGGCGCGAGAAGGCGCAACAGAAAGGGCGAAAAACGGTATCCAATGAAGGGCGGCCGTGGCAACCCTGGAAGACCTGTGCCACCCGAGGATCCTTTGAAGCACTTCGACGCTCTCCAATCCGAGTCTCCACCACCGTCCGCCCGCTGGCCGGGCCGGGCCGGGCTTACGGGCATGCCCCTTCGTCGGGCGTGCGGCCGCCGCTTGGGTTGGGCGGCCCGCGCGGCGGCCGTGGCGCTGGCCGTCGCCAGCGCCCCACTCGGTGCCCAGGAGAACGGGGGACTGCGCCCGGAGTCTGAACGAGCGGCCGCCGAGGAAGATGACGCGTGCGTGCCCGGGCGCATCACGGCCATCCAGGTCGAGAGCAGGTCCATCTTCGACCCCGAAGGTGCGCCTTACCGGGTGGTCTCGCTGGCCTACGAGTTCGCCAACGCACTCCACGTCAACACGCAGGAATCCTTCATCCAGCGTGAGCTCCTGTTCAAGGAGGGGGATTGCCTGGACCCGTTCCTCTTGTCGGAGTCGGAGCGCCTGCTGGACCAGTACGGCTTCCTCACGGACGCCAGCGTCTCGTCGCGCCCGGACGGGAGCGGTGGCCACGTGGCCGTGGTCACCACCCGCGACGAATGGTCGACCAAGGTGGATCTGGGCGTCACCTACGACGAGGGAACCAACGTCGAGCGCCTCCAGGTCACCGAGGAGAACTTCCTGGGACACGGGGTCTTCGGTGAGTTCACCTACCTCAACCGCAGGGAGACCAGGACCCATTCCTTCGGGGTCTCCACGCCGCGCTTCTTCGGCCGCTCGGACGCGGGCATCGCGTGGGGCAAGTCCCGATCCGGACACTTCTTCGACCAGCACCTGCGGTATCCGTTCGTGGGCGAGGCGGGGAGCTGGGCCGTCCGGCAGGGATACCGTCGAGGAACGGACTTCTTCGGGTACGCCACCGGCGACGCGGAGCAGTTCACGCGGCTCCTGGTCCCGGTGTTTCGGGAGAACGCCGAGATCTCGGCGGCCCGGCGGTTCGGGGAGCCGGGTGCTTCCGTCATCGTCGGCGCCAGCCTCGTTCGCGACGTCGTGCGTTTCGACGATCCCGCCGAAGTGACGTTGAGCACCGGGTACGACGAGCGCGTGGTTTTCGAAGGGGCGGCGCCCGAGGCCATGCTCCGCCAATGGCGTGCCGGAGCCGCCACCAGGCTCGGCCTGCACCTGGGCACCCGCCGCTTCCACTACAGGGACTACGTGGGGCTCGACGGGGTGCGGGACCACCAGACGGTGGGGTTGGGGCTCTTCGCCGGTCTCACCGTGGCCAGGGGACTCCCTGTCCCGGCGCCCACGGGTGTGGAGCGGTTGGAAGACTGGGTCGCACGCTCGCATTTCAGCTTCACGGCACCTCTGGGCGGCTCGATCCTGCACGGGGGGACGACGTGGGAGGCCCGATACGACCGGGGCGGCTGGCGTGACGTCCTGGGCTCGGCGGACCTGGTGCTGTACGGACGGACCCGGTACCTGCCCGGACAGACGTGGTTCGCCCGCGCGTCCTTCGGCGGGGGATGGAACACCGAGACCCCCTACCAGCTGTCGCTGGGTGGGCGGGAAGCCGTGCGCGCGCTTCCGGAGGACCTGCTGCCTGGCGGCCGCATGGTGCTCCTCGTCCTGGAGGACCGCATCGCCTTCCCCTGGCCCAGTCCCAGGACCATGGATCTGGGTGCGACCCTCTTCGGCGAGGCGGGCCGGATGCTTCCCGGAGACGTGCCGTACGGCGTGGACTCGGGTTGGCAAGGGTCCGTGGGCTTCGGGCTTCGGGTCGGGCTTCCTCCGGGAACGCGCAACATCTGGCGGGCCGACGTGGTCTTCCCCGTGGGTTCGGCCGGCCAGAGCCCCATGTTCCGCTTGACCTTCGAGCTCAACAAGTTCCGCTCCGGGTTCTTCAATCCCGAGGTGCGCCGGAGCTACTGGTTCGGACTGGGGCCGGAAACCTTCTGAGGCGTCCGGCGGCCTCTCCGCCGCCCCTGGGGACGCGTCCCTTCCATAGAGCGCCGGGGCGACCGAGATTCGAGCGGCCCCGTCCCCCGAACCCGACCTCCATGGAAACCCGACGCCCGACCATCGCCGCCGCCGAGGAGATCGTCGGCGGTTACTTCCCCGTTCTGGACCACGGCTTCGTCTCGCTGGTGGACTACATGGGCTCCGACGAGGACGTGGAGCGCGCCGCCCGGGTGAGCTACGGCGCGGGGACCCGTAAGGTGTCCCAGACCCGCGGCCTGCTCAGGTACCTGCGCCGGCATCGTCACACCACGCCGTCGGAGATGGTGGAGCTGAAGTTCCATTGCGCCATGCCCATGTTCGTGGCGCGCCAGTGGATCCGGCACCGGACGGCGTCGGTGAACGAGATGTCCGCCAGGTACTCGCTCATGCCCCTCCTCTTCTATACGCCCGACGAGGACCAGTTCGCGCTCCAGAGCCGGTCCAACAAGCAGGGGAGAGACGAGCAGGCCGCGCCGGAGATCTACCGGGAGGCCGTGGAGCGCTGGGAGCGGCTGCGGGCCGACGCTGGCGGCACGTATGGATGGCTTCTGGAGGAGGACGTGGCGCGGGAGATCGCGCGCATCGACCTCCCCGTGTCCATGTATACCCAGTGGTACTGGAAGGTGGACCTCCACAACCTCCTCCACTTTCTGACCCTGCGGGTGGACCCCCGGGC
>CAYGKI010000054.1:8763-12811 GCA_964350235.1 uncultured Gemmatimonadaceae bacterium
CCAGTACGAGATCCGGGTCTTCGCCGAGGTCATCGCCGGCCTGGTCAAGCGTGTGGCCCCCCTGAGCTACGAAGCCTGGGTGGACTACGACCTCGGTGGGGAGCCGTTCAGCCTGGGTGAGCGGCGGGCCCTCGGGGCCCTGCTCGAAGCGATGGACGGCGGCATCCGGGTGCGGGAAGGTGCCGCGCTCGACGTGGACGCGCTGGGCGACTTCGGGCTCTCGCCCCGCGAGGCCCGGGAGTTCCTCGAGAAGCTCGACGCGGGGGACCGCCCGGACTTCGAGCTGGACCTCGACGAGATGGTTTCGGCGGAGACCATGGCCGAGCGGATGTACCAGGCCGTTCCGGGAAGCTTCGAGTGAGGAGGCCGGCCCGGTGAGCCCGCGCGTTCGGCTCTTCGTCACCGGCGGCACCTTCGACAAGGAGTACGACGAGATCCACGGGCGGCTGGAATTCGGAGATACGCACCTGCCGGAGATGCTCGAGATGGGCCGGTGTCGGCTGGACGTCCAGGTCCGCACCCTCATGATGATCGATTCTCTGGAGATGAGCGAAGCGGATCGGGACATGATCGCCCGCAACTGCGCCGACGTCCCCGAGCAGCAGATCGTCATCACCCATGGGACAGACACCATGGTCGAGACCGCGGGCGTGCTCGCTCGCTCGGTTCCGGACAAGACCATCGTCCTGACGGGGGCCATGATCCCCATCGCCTTCGGATCGTCCGACGGGCTGTTCAACCTGGGCGGCGCGCTCACGGCGGTGCAGGCGCTGGACCCGGGGGTCTACATCGCCATGAATGGACGCATCTTCCCCTGGAACGACGTTCGAAAGAACCGGGACACCGGCATCTTCGAACCTCTCGGCTGAAGCGGGAGGGAACGGGCCGTGACCTCCATCGCCTACGTGGACGGGCCTCGATTCCGACGGTCGCTCCTGGCCGCCGCCGCTCATGTTCGCGAGCGACGTGGCCACCTGGACCGCATCAACGTCTTCCCCGTTCCGGACGGAGACACGGGCACGAATCTGGCGCTGACGCTGGAGTCGGTGGCTCGAGGACTCGTAGGATCGCGGGAGCGCGAGGTCGGAGCGGTGGCGGGACGCGCCGCCGACGGGGCGGTGCTCGGCGCCCGGGGGAACTCGGGCATGCTCATGTCCCACTTCCTGCTGGGGCTCGCCCAGGCCCTTTCGGATCGGGATCGCGTGGACGTCCCCCTGTTCGCCCAGGCCGTCCGCGCCGGAGCCGATGCCGTGGAAGCCGCCCTGGAGGCGCCGGTGGAAGGCACCATCGTGACGGTCATGCGGGACACCGCCCATGCGGCCACGGAGAACCCCGGAGACGATCTGGTCCCCCTCCTCGAGCGGATGGTGGAGGAGGCGCGGCGCTCTCTGGCACGCACGCCGGAGCTTCTGCCCGTCCTCTCCAAGGCGGGGGTCGTCGACGCAGGCGCCCAGGGGTTCGTGGACCTGCTGGAAGGCGTGCTGGGCTTCGTCCGGGGTGAGCGCTCCATCTCCGAGGGCGATCAGCTTGGCGAAGGCGGTGGCACCGAACCCTCGGCGGCGGGTCGAGCCGCGTTCCCCGAGAGCTCCCAACGGTACCACTTCTGTACGGAGGGTTTGGTTCGCGGAGAGGACCTTCCCCATCGGGATTCCGCCCGCGCGACGCTGGCCGGGCTGGGAGACTCGCTCATCGTCATCCGCTCGGGCGGTCTGCTCAAGGTCCACATCCACACCGACGACCCGGAGGCCGTCTTCGGCGTCCTGGAGCAGTGGGGGACGCTCGAGGCTCGGAAGGCGGAGGACATGCGTGCGCAACACGATGCCGCGGAACGTGGCGAGGTCGCGCACGTGTCGCTGGCCCGTCGCACCGTGGCGGTGATCACGGACTCGGCTTGCGACCTCCCCGACGACCTCCTCCAGAGTCACCATATCCGGGTGGTCCCTCTGGAGCTGGTCGAGGAGGGCCGTACCTATCGAGACCGGGTGGACGTCACCGCCGAGTCGTTCCACGCGCGGCTCGAGCGCGCCGGGCCGCTTCCCACCACCAGCCAGCCGGCGCCCGCCGCCTTCCTGGAAGCCTTCCGGGAGGCCTCGGCGGAGGCCGAGGAGATCGTGGGGGTCTTCGTGGGCTCGACCCTCTCCGGCACGCTGGCCGCCGCGCAGGCGGCGGGCACCCACTTCCATGGGGTTCCGGTGCGGGTGGCGGATTCCCTTGGTGCGTCCCTTCTCGAGGGACTGCTGGCGCTCAAGGCCGCCGAGCTCGCCGAGGCCGGCTGGTCGGCGGACGATATCGTGGAGGAGATCGTCAGGGTCCGGCGCGAGTCGGGTATCCTGTTCACCATTCGGAGCTTCGAGCGGCTTCGCGCTTCGGGCCGCGTCTCGCTGGGAAGGGCCTTCCTCGCCCGGCTTCTGGGACTCAAGCCGATTCTCGGGGTGGACGCCGAGGGCAGGGTGGCCGCCGTGGGGCGAGCCCGTGGCGTCGGGGCTGCCCGGGCAGCGCTGCTGCGGCGCGTGCGGGCCGAGGTGGGCGAAGGGACGCGGCGCCTGCGCTTCGGCGTGGTCCATGTGGGGGCGCCGGAGATCCTGGACCAGGTTTCCGAGGAGCTTCGGCGGAGCTTCGGCCCCCACGTCGACATTCTGACCGCCCCGGCGACGCCCGTGCTCGCCACGCATCTCGGCGTCGGGGCCTGGGGTGTCGCCTGGATGGCGGACGAGCCCGAGCCCCGGAAGGCGTGATCCGATCTCAGTCCGAGGGAGCCTTTGTCTTTCCCCGGACGAGCACGTCGTAGGTGGCTTTCTGGGCCCGACTCAGCTTCGAAGGGAGCGCCACCAGGACGGCGCGTCCACCTTTCGCGGACGGAACCTGGAGCACCAGGTCCGTGCGGTTGGGCGCCTCGTAGGTAGCAGCCTTTCCCGTGACGTCGATGCGGACGGTCCTCCCAGGCGCCAACGCGTCGGCCAGCGTTCGACCGTACTCCGTCCAGGCGTCGAGGGGGTGGGCCTCTCCGGAGGCGATGGAAGGCAGGAGAACGTCCCGGTAGTACGCGACGGCCCCCTGGTACGCCTCCTGATCTTCCTGCTTGAGCTCTTTGAGGCGCGCGCGGTAGAACTCACGCGGGTCCCGGGCACCTTCGGCCTGGAGCGCCGCTTCCAGCTTCTGTTCGGCTTCCGCCGCAGTCTTGTCGGACATGGCTCAAAGCATGCCCGGGGGTATCGCGCCCGTCAACCGGGTCGGCCGCCGGCTCCGCCCCATGAATGGGCCGGCGCGGAGGGAGCGCCGCCGCGGCCCGGGTTGTACTAGCTTAGGGACCCTCCGGTGAGGATGCCGGCCGAAGGCCGGCGGTGAACGCACCCAAGAACGAGGCGCATCATGGTCACGTACAACGCGATCCCGGAAGAGCACCTGGAGCTCGACTGGACCATGTTCGGCGAGCTCTGCCGAGCCCTCGCCCTCAAGGTCGCCCGGGACTACGCACCGGAAGTCATCATCGGCATCGCGCGCGCCGGCGTGATCCCCGGCGCCGTCATGGCGTCCATCCTGCGGGTGGACTTCTACTCCATGAACATCAGTCGGAGGGATGGCGACGAGGTCAGGGAGCGCCCGGAGATCCTCTCCGCCGCGCCTCGGAACATCGCGGGAAAGCGGGTGCTCATCGTGGACGAGATCACCAGCTCGGGCGACACCCTCCGGCTGGCGCTCGCCGCGGTGCGGGACGCCCGGCCCTCAGAGGTACGCACGGCCACCAGCTTCGCGCGCACCACCGGATACCAGCCGGACTACTCGGCCCTCACCACGGACGCCAACGTCATCTTCCCCTGGGACCGGAAGGTCTTCGAGGGCGACGAGCTCGTGGTGAATCCGCGCTACGAGGACGTGTTGGACGAGTAGACGTTTGTGGTGGCGGGCGGGACGGGGTGAGGCGCGCTCCGCTCTGGGCCTCCCCCGCTTCCCCTCCCCCCTCCTGGCAACGGCGCTCTGCGCGCCTCACCCCCGACCTGCCCGATCACCGACCACGGTCCTCTGGGGGGCGAAGACCCCGCCTCAGCCC
>CAYGKI010000055.1:0-1169 GCA_964350235.1 uncultured Gemmatimonadaceae bacterium
AGGAGAGGAAGACCGTGAGCGTGCCGAACATCAGCTGTGGCCACTGCGTGAACACGATTCAACGAGAAGTCGCCGAGGTCCCGGGCGTAAGGGATGTAAAGGCCGATCAGGCCTCCCGTCAGGTCACCGTGAGCTGGGATCCGGAGACCTCGGATTGGGTGGTCATCGAAGAGAAGATGAAGGAGATCGCATACCCGCCGGCAGGCGACGTCTGAGCCGGAGGTAAGATCATGAGCTCCCGTGCCACCGCGCCCGTGACGGACGCTCCCTCCTCGGCCCCCGGCGTCGAGGACGCCCGGGAGCTCGTGCTGCCCATCACCGGCATGACCTGCGCGAACTGCGCGGGCACGGTGGAGCGGACGCTTCGCAAGGCTTCGGGGGTTCGGGAGGCGACGGTTTCCTATGCCTCCGAGCGCGCCACCGTCCGGTTCGACCCGGGGGTGGTGTCGCCGGAAGCCTTGGTGGAGGCCGTGGAGCGGGCGGGATACGGGGCGCTCCTGGTCGAGGAGTCGGCCATCGAGGAGGCGGAGGAGCACGCTCGCGCGGAGGAGGTCCAGGCACAGCGTCGGGCCTTCTCGGTGGGCGTGGCCTTCGCCCTCCCGCTGTTCCTGCTCAGCATGGCGCGGGACTGCTCCCTCATCGGGATGTGTGCCCACGGGCCTTGGGTGAAATGGCTCATGTTCGCCCTGGCCACCCCGGCCCAGCTCTACGTGGGGTGGGGCTTCTACGAAGGCGCATGGAAGTCACTCAGGAACGGGGCGGCCAACATGGACGTCCTCGTGGCCCTGGGCTCCACCGTGGCGTACGTCTACTCCATCGTGGTGATGGTGGCCCTCACCGTGGGCGTGACGAGCGTCGGAGAGCACGTGTACTTCGAGACCGCCGCCCTCATCATCACCCTCATCAAGCTGGGCAAGCTGCTGGAGGCGCGTGCCAAGGGGGAGACCAGCCAGGCCATCCGGGAGCTCATGGATCTGCGCCCGCCCACGGCCCGGGTGGTGCGGGACGGGATCGAGCGCGAGATCTCCCTGGAGGAGGTGGTCGTGGGGGACCTTCTGGTGGTCCGTCCGGGGGAGCGGGTCCCGGTGGACGGCACGGTGGTCGACGGGCGGTCCGCCCTGGACGAGAGCATGCTCACCGGTGAGAGCATGCCGGTGGAGAAGGGCCCC
>CAYGKI010000055.1:1179-12790 GCA_964350235.1 uncultured Gemmatimonadaceae bacterium
CGTTCCGGTTCGAGGCGCGGCGGGTCGGGTCGGACACGGCCCTGGCCCAGGTCGTCCGCCTGGTGCGCCAGGCCCAGGCCAGCAAGGCGCCCATCCAGGCGCTGGCGGACCGCATCTCGGCGGTCTTCGTGCCGGTGGTCGTGGTGATCGCCGTGGGGACCTTCCTGGTGTGGTGGCTCTGGGTGGGGGCGGGCGTCACGCCGGCGCTCATCCGGATGGTCGCCGTGCTGGTCATCGCCTGCCCGTGCGCCCTGGGGCTGGCCACGCCCACCGCGGTGATGGTGGGCACCGGCCGCGCGGCCCGCATGGGCATCCTGTTCCGGAGCTCGGAGGCGCTGCAGCGGGCCCGCGACGTGCGTGTGGTCGTGCTCGACAAGACCGGGACCATCACCACCGGGGAGCCCGCCGTGCGGGAGGTGGTGGCGGAGGAGCTGGAACCGCTCCTGCGCCTGGCGGCGTCGGCGGAGCTCCGGAGCGAGCACCCGCTGGGCGAGGCCATCGTCCGGGAGGCGCGGACGCGCGGCCTGGACCTCGCCGAGCCGGAGCGCTTCGACTCCGCGCCGGGGAAGGGCGTGGAGGCCGAGGTGGAAGGCCGCTCGGTGCTGGTGGGGACCGCCACCTATCTCGGTGACCGGGGCGTGGACACCTCGGCGCTGGCCGCCGAAGCAGACAGGATGGCCGAAGGTGGCGCCACGCCCGTCTGGGTGGCGGTGGACGGCGCGGTCCGAGGGCTCATCGCCCTGGCCGACGCGGTGAAGGAGGGATCGGCGGAAGCCGTGGCCACCCTCAAGGCCCAGGGCCTCCACGTGGTCATGCTCACCGGCGATCAGCGCCGGGTTGCGGCCCGCATCGCCGAGGAAGTGGGCATCGAAGAGGTGGTGGCGGAGGTCCTCCCCGACTGGAAGGCGGCGGAGGTGGCCCGCCTGAGCGACGCTTCGGAAGGGCGCGTCGCCATGGTCGGCGACGGAATCAACGACGCCCCGGCCTTGGCGCGCGCCGACGTGGGCATCGCCCTGGGCACCGGCGCCGACGTGGCCATGGAGACCGCCGACGTCACCCTCATGCGCGGGGACCTGCGCTCCGTGCCCGAGGCGCTGGCGCTGAGCCGGGCCACCATGCGCTCCATCGAGCAGAACCTTTTCTGGGCCTTCTTCTACAACGTGGCCCTCATCCCGGTGGCGGCGGGCGCGCTCTACGGCCTCACGTTCCTCCCCATGATGCTGCGCTCCCTCCACCCCATCCTGGCGGCGGTGGCCATGGCGCTCAGCTCGGTGACCGTGGTGCTGAACAGCTTGAGGCTCCGGCGGGCGCGGATCTGAGGCTGGTCCGGCGCGCCTCGGAAGCCCATGCTATCAGCCACCGCGGCGCGCGCGAGCTTCGCGCGCATCCTCCACAGGAGTACCATGACGAACAAGACGCCTACCATCTCAGGCCTCCTCCACCCCGCCGCATGGGTTCGGCGCCTCTCGGGGCACGCCCGCAGCGGCCTGGCAGCGGCCGTTGCCGTCACCCTGGTGGCGTGCGGTCCGACTCAGGACGACACCGCCGACCTGGTCCTCACCGGGGGCAAGGTGGTCACCGTCGATCCCGCCGTCGCTGAAGCCGAGGCGATTGCCGTGCGGGACGGGCGCATCGCCGCGGTGGGCAGCAGTGCCGAGATCGCCTCCTGGACCGTGCCGGACACGCGCGTGGTGGAGCTCGACGGACGCCTCGCTCTCCCAGGCTTCATCGAGGGACATGGCCACTACATGGGCCTGGGCCGTGCCCAGCTCGAGCTCGACCTCACCGAGGCCACGAGCTGGGACGAGATGGTCGCCTTGGTGGCCGGCGCCGTGGCGGAGGCCGAGCCCGGCGAGCTCATCCGGGGACGCGGATGGCATCAGGAGAAGTGGGCCTCGCGCCCAGAGCCCAACGTGGACGGGCTCCCCCATCATGATGCCCTCAGCGCCGTCTCTCCGGACAACCCGGTGATCCTGGTGCACGCCAGCGGACACGCTTCCTTCGCCAACGCCCACGCCATGCGGCTTGCCGGCATCGACGCCAGCACGCCCGACCCCGAGGGGGGAGAGATCGTCCGCGGGATCGATGGGGCCCCCATCGGCGCCTTCCGGGAGACGGCGGCCGGACTCCTGGCGCCGGCCCGGGAGGGCTCGCCTGAGCCCGATCCTCGACGGGTGGCGCTCCTGGCGCAGGAGGAGGCGTTCCGCAACGGCATCACGTCCTTCCAGGACGCGGGCTCCGGATTCGGAACCATCGACCTGTGGAGGTCCATGGTCGACGACGGCAGCCTGAAGGTCCGTCTCTACGGCATGATCCGGGCGGGCAACGACGAGCTGGCCCGGCGGATGGCCGACGCCCGCGTGGTGGGCTACGGTG
The DNA here is from genome assembly GCA_964350235.1 of uncultured Gemmatimonadaceae bacterium. Lineage (GTDB taxonomy): Bacteria > Gemmatimonadota > Gemmatimonadetes > Longimicrobiales > Gaopeijiaceae > JAWLHJ01. The sequence continues at coordinate 3,556 of CAYGKI010000055.1, forward strand.
ACAACCGCCTGACCGTGCGCTCCGTCAAGGTGTCCATCGACGGAGCCCTGGGGTCGCACGGGGCATGGCTCCTGGAGCCCTACGAGGATCTGCCCTCCAGCACGGGTCTGAACACGGCGCCTCCCGACGAGATCCGGGAGAAGGCCAGGCTCGCGCTGGAGCACGGCTGGCAGCTCAACGTCCACGCTATCGGCGACCGCGGGAACCGTGAGACCCTGGACATCTTCGAGGAAGCCTATGCGCAGGCGGACGGCGGGGACCTGCGCTGGCGCGTCGAGCACGCCCAGCATCTACACCCGGACGACATCCCACGCTTCGGCGCCCTGAGCGTCATCGCCTCCATGCAGGGCGTGCATGCGACCTCGGACGGGCCCTGGGTAGAGCCCAAGCTCGGTCCGGTGCGCACCGAGGAGGGCGCGTACGTCTGGCGGAAGCTCTGGGATTCGGGTGCCGTGGTCATGAACGGCACCGACGCCCCGGTGGAAGACGTGAGCCCCATTGCCAGCTACTACTCGACGGTTTCCAGGCGCATGGCCAACGGGGAGCGCTTCACGCCGCAGCAGCGGTTGAGCCGCATGGAGGCACTGGAGTCGTACACCATCAACGCGGCCTACGGCGCCTTCGAGGAGGCGACGAAAGGATCGATCACCCCCGGGAAGCTCGCCGATATCGTGGTTCTGTCCCAGGACATCCTCACTGTCGAAGAGGAGCTGATTCCCGCTACCGAGGTGGACATGACCATCGTCGGAGGCGAGTTGGTGTACGACCGGGTGCCCGGCGATGGTTGATCCGTCGCAGGCCGGGTCCGATCTGGACGATCTGGAAGGGGTCCCCGAGACCGTCTCCGACGTGGCGGCGGTCATCGCCAGCGCCAGGGCGCGGGGTGGCGTCGAGGGCCTGCGGAGCTTCGTCCAGCGGCGGGTTCCGGGCGCGGCCGTGGCGGAGGAGGATCGGGTGGACGACGTGGCGGCGGTAGCCCTCGAGATCGTCGAATCCGTCCCGTTGATGTTGGCCCGAGCGCACCAGGAGGCCGGTGAGCGGGGCATGAACGACGTGGTTCTGCCCCTTCTGGAGCGCGCGGAGCGCTACTTCCTCACGCCCATCGATCTCATCCCGGAGATGACGCACGGCCTGCCCGGCCTGCTGGACGACGCCTACCTGGTGCTCAGGACCCTGGAGAACCTGGACCACGGGCCAGAGCCGTTCCTGGATTGGGACCTGGAAGCACCCCTCGCGTTCCTCACCGGCCTCCTTGGTCGAGGGATGGCGACGCGCCTGGACGAGATCGCCGACGATGCGGTGGAAGACCTTCGCGACCGTCTCCAGACGGCTTGGAATGACGCGACGCATCGGGCCTGAGGACGCGTTTGACATCCGGTGGAAGCCGCCGGGGGTAGCGCCTTGAAGATTCTGGTGGTGGAGGACGACCGGAAGGTGGCGAGCTTCCTGGAGCGCGGGCTCCGGGAGGAAGGGTACGCCGTGGATGTGGCCCACGACGGCGAGGAGGGTCGCCTGAAGGCGCATGTGCACGACTACGACCTGCTCCTGCTGGACGTCATGCTTCCCCAGCTCTCCGGCCTGGAGATCGTCCACGGGCTTCGGTCGCGACAGGACGCGACGCCCGTGCTGATGCTCACCGCGCGCGACTCGGAAGACGACGTGGTGACGGGTCTGGACGCAGGCGCGGACGACTATCTCACCAAGCCCTTCGGCTTCGACGAGCTGCTCGCCCGGGTGCGCGCCCTGCTGCGCAGGGGAGGGAGCGGACGGCCGGATCGTCTGGTTTACGCCGACGTGGAGATGGACCGGGTGAAGCACGAGGCGCGGCGCGCCGGCGCGATCCTGGACCTCACGCCCAAGGAGTTCCGGTTGCTCGAGTACTTCATGCTGAACCCCGAGCGTGTGGTCCGTCGCACCGAACTCCTGGAGAAAGTGTGGGATCTCACGTTCGACCCCATGAGCAACGTGGTGGACGTGCATATCGGGCAGCTCCGGCGCAAGTTGCGGGCGGCCTCCGATGAACCGCTGCTCCAGACCATCCGAGGTGTCGGCTACATCCTGCGCGCCGGGGAAGGCTGATGCAGCGGTCCTTCCGGACCCAGCTCGCGTGGCGCGCCACCGCAGTGATGGCCGTCGCCCTCGCGGCCATCTCCACGGTCAGCGTCGTCGCTCTGGCGGCGCTCCTGGACCGCCGCATCGACGCCTCGGTGCTCAACGTCGCTTCCATCCAGGCGGCCTCCGTCACCGACGAGCCCTCCGGCGCCATGCACTTTCACGAATGGGAGCTCACGCCCGAGGAGGCCGGCGCGCTGAGCGACCTCATCCAGTACGCCCAGGTATGGCGCGCCGACGGAGAGAGCCTGCTCCGTAGCCGATACATGACCAGCGACCTGCCTCTCGACTCGGCGGCGCTGCTCCGGGCGGCGGAGGGGGAGCTGGTATGGACCGACGGGTTCTTCGAGGGCCGCCACGTGCGGCTCCTCTACTACCCGTTGGACCGCTTCGGCATGGCCCATGAGCGACACGTGCTCCAGGTGGCCGCGCCCATGGGGAACCGGGACCAGCTTCTCCGCAGGGTGGGGGCCTTCCTGGCGCTCCTCACCGTGCTTGGCACCGCGGCGGCGTACGCCGGCGCCCGGTGGCTCGCCGGGCGCGCCGTACGTCCGGTTCACGAGGTCATGGACCAGGCCGAGGAGATCCGGGCCGGGTCGCTGGACCGTCGCATTCAGGCGCATGCCGATCTGCAGGAATACCGCCGCCTCGTAGACGTGCTCAACTCCATGTTGGGGCGCATCCAGGGCGCCTTCGAGGCTCAGCGACGGTTCACGGCCGACGCGAGTCACGAGCTCCGGTCGCCCCTCACCGCCATGCGGGGCGAGCTGGAGATCGCCCTTCGTCGGGAACGCTCGCCGACGGAATACCGTCGGGTGCTGGAAAGCACGCTGGAGGAGGCCGTGCGGCTCGGGCGGGTCACCGAGGACCTGCTCATCCTGGCGCGTTCCGACAGTGGCGCGCTCCGCGGTCGCCCCGAGCCCATCGACCTGGGAGAAGCGGTCCGGAGTGTCGTCGCCAAGCTGGAGCGGACGGCGCAAGGGGCAGGGGTGGGCGTGGATCTCGAGCTTGGTGACGACCTTACGGCGGAAGTCGACCCGGTCCTCTTCGGGCAGGTCGTGTGGAACCTCGTGGAGAATGCCCTCGAGTACTCGCCTCGGGGTGGCCGGGTGCGGTTGGTCGTCCACAAGGAATCCGACGCCGTGACGTTGAGGGTAGAGGACCAGGGGCCCGGCTTCCCGCCGGAGGCCGCGGCACGGGTGTTCGACCGATTCTTCCGGGCCGACGAGGCGCGGGCCCACCCCGGAGGGATGGGTCTGGGCCTGTCCATCGTGAAGGCGGTGGTGGACGCCCACGGCGGCACCGTCGGTGCCGAGAATCGGCCGGAGGGTGGCGCCCGCGTGGCGGCGACCTTTCCCAGGGTGCAGCCCTAGCCCCCATCCGTCGTCCGTGAAGGACCGAGCCGTCCGCAGGCCCGGGAAGATGAACGTTTCTTCATCTTCCGGTCATCACGGCTTCATGCGGGGTGTGGCACAGTTCATGGCGAATATCCCCATCCTCGCCCCTGAACTCGGCCGACCGCATGACCTCCTCCCGTTACGCGCTCTCCAGGCGGACCTTCCTGCGCGCTGGAGCTTCCCTGGGGGCCCTGGCCACGCTCGACGCCCTCGTTCCGGGGTATGCCCGGGCCGGAGGTGACCTTTCGGCGCGCAGCCCCGAGGTGCTGAACGGAAGCGACGGTCCCATCGATCTGACCATCGGTGAGGTGTCGGTGCCCATCGGCGGACGGGTGGGCCGCGCCACCACCATCAACGGGACGCTGCCCGGGCCCATCCTGCGCTTCAAGGAAGGCGACGAGGCCATCCTGCGGGTGACGAACACCCTGGACGAGGACACCTCCATCCACTGGCACGGGATCCTGCTGCCCTTCGACATGGACGGCGTCCCGAACGTGAGCTTTCCCGGCATCCCTCCCGGGGAGACGTTCGAGTATCGGTATCCCCTCCGGCAGTTCGGGACCTACTGGTACCACAGCCACTCGGGCTTTCAGGAGCAGCTCGGCCAGTACGGAGCCATGATCATCGATCCGGACGGCCCGGAGCCCGTGGCCTTCGACCGCGAATACGTCGTGATCCTGTCCGACTGGACGTTCGAAGACCCGTACCGCATCATGGCGCGCCTCAAGAAGGTCCCGCACTACTACAACCGGCAGAAGCGCACCCTCTGGGACTTCTTCCGGGACGCCGGGGACCGGGGCGTCGGGTCGGCGCTGGCGGACCGCCTCATGTGGGGCGAGATGCGCATGGACGCCACCGACATCGCCGACGTGAACGGCGCCACCTACACGTACCTCATTAACGGGCTGGCGCCCGACGGCAACTGGACCGGGCTGTTCGAGCCCGGTGAGCGCGTCCGGCTCAGGATCATCAACGCCGCCGCTGCTTCGTTCTTCGACGTGCGGATTCCTGGGCTGCCCATGACGGTGGTGCAATCCGACGGTCAGCACGTTCGGCCCGTGGAGACCGACGAGCTCCGCATCGGCATGGCGGAAACCTATGACGTCGTCGTCCAACCCACCGAAGACCGGGCGTATACCCTGTTCGCCGAGTCCATGGATCGCAGCGGGTACGCTCGCGGCACGTTGGCGCCTCGAGAGGGCATGGACGCCGGAATTCCGCCGCGGCGGGAGCGCCCCATCCTCACTATGGCCGACATGGGCATGGACCATGACATGGACGGCATGGACATGGACGGCCAAGAGGGTCACGACATGCCCGGAATGGCCGACCAAGAGGGCCATGAGATGCCGGGAATGGCGGGCCACGAGGGTCACGACATGCCCGACATGGCGGGTCACGAGGGCCATGACATGGCGGGCATGGCAGCCGACAACGGCCTACGTGCTCCGGGCACGGTGCCGCCCATGGTGGCCCACGGGCCCGACGGCCATGGCCCGGGCAGCGCGGGTGTCCCCGACCAGGTGATGAGCCGTCTGCACGAGCCGGGAATCGGCCTGGGTCAGGACGGCTGGCGGGTGCTCACCTACGCCGACCTCCACGCCCTGGAGCCGGCGCATCATCTGGAGCCACCGGAGCGGGAGATCGAGCTCCACCTGACGGGCAACATGGAGCGCTTCATGTGGTCCATCGACGGGAAGACGTTCTCCGAGGCCGAGCCCATCCGCATGCGTCTCGGTGAGCGTGTCCGACTGACCATGGTGAACGACACCATGATGAACCATCCCATGCACCTCCATGGCATGTGGATGGAGCTGGAGAACGGAAACGGCACGAGCATCCCCCGGCAGCACACCATCAACGTCCAGCCGTCCGAGAAGCTCTCGGTGCTCATCACCGCGGATGCCCCGGGACCCTGGGCGTTCCACTGCCACGTCCTCTATCACATGGATGCCGGCATGTTCAGGATCGTGCAGGTCGGGGACGAGCCGGTGACGGACGAGCACGACGCGCACCGCATGCACGGCAGCCACGGCGGCGGGGAGGACCAATGAGCCGTCGCCGTGTGAAGGGCTTCGTCACCGCCCTCGTCTCCTCGGCCCTTCTGGCCGCCGGCGCTTCCACGCCGGTGCGCGCCCAGACCATGGACCAGATGAACTACCTGTTCATCATGGTCAACGACCTGGAGCACGCCCGCGGGCTCTCCGAGCGTCCGGTGGTGCTGGACGCCGAGGGCTGGTACGGGGGCGACTACAACCGCCTCTGGATGAAGGTGGAGGGGGATGCTTCCACCCTGGAGTCCGAAGGGGAGATCGAGGGGCAGCTCCTGTTCAGCCGCCTGGTGGCGCCTTACTGGGATCTCCAGGCCGGTGTCCGCGTGGATCACGCGTGGGGCGGCGGTGGGCAGACCCGTCCGCACCTGGCTCTGGGGCTCCAGGGCCTGGCGCCCTACTGGTTCGAGGTGGAGACGGCGCTCTTCCTGGATGTGGACGGCAACGTGAGCGGCGCCTTCTCGGCCGGGTACGACATGCTCCTGTCGCAGAGCCTCATCCTGGAGCCGGAGCTGGAGGTGGGCGTGGCCCTTCAGGACGTGCCCGAATGGGGCATCGCCTCCGGGGTGCACGACCTGGAGCTGGCCGCCCGACTCCGGTACGAGATCGTCCGGGAGCTGGCGCCGTACGTCGGATACGTGTGGCACCGCTCTTTCGGGGACACCGCGGAGCTTCTCCGGGCGGCCGGCGCGCCGTACCGGGAGGGGAGCTTCGTGTTCGGGATTCGGGCCTGGTATTGAATCCGCACGACAGCGAGGAGCGCACGTAGATGAAGGACGGCGAGCACGACGGTCACGACGCGCACGCCAACCACGGTCATTCCCAAGGTGACTCGGGTCACGGTGGACACGACGAGCACGCGGGCCACAGCCCCGGCATGTTTCGGGAGAAGTTCTGGCTCTCCCTGATCCTGACCCTCCCGGTAGTCTCCTGGTCCGAGCACGTGGAAATGCTGCTCGGCTACCAAGCGCCGGACTTCCCCGGCTCCGCCTGGATTCCGGCGGTGTTGGGCACCGTCGTGTTTCTCTACGGGGGGCTGGTCTTTCTCCGGAGCGCGCTGCGCGAGCTGAAGGACCGCCTGCCGGGGATGATGACGCTCATCTCCCTGGCCATCACCGTGGCGTTCGTCTTCTCCTGGGTGGTGGAGCTGCGGCTCATCGAGGCCTCGGCCCTCTGGTGGGAGCTGGCCACCCTGGTGACCGTCATGCTCCTGGGTCACTGGATCGAGATGCGCTCCATCTCCCAGGCTCAGGGCGCCTTGCAGGAGCTGGCCAAGCTGCTCCCCGACACGGCCACCCGCGTCACCGACTCCGGGGAGGAGAAGGTCCCAGTCTCGGAGCTCGAGAACGGCGACGTCGTGCTGGTGCGCCCTGGCGAGAGCATGCCCGTTGATGGCACGGTGCTCAAGGGCTCCAGCGAGCTCAACGAGTCCATGATCACCGGGGAGTCGCGCCCGGTCTCGAAGGAAGAGGGCGACGAGGTCATCGCTGGCACCATCAACGGCGAGGGCTCGCTTCGCGTCGAGGTCACCGGGACGGGAGAGGAGACCAAGCTCTCCGGGATCATGCGCCTGGTTTCGGAAGCCCAGGAGTCCAAGTCCCGGGCCCAGCACCTGGCGGACCGGGCGGCTCAGATGCTCACCGGCGTGGCCATCGCGTCCGGCGTCATCACCTTCGTGGCCTGGCAGCTCCTGGGCGCCGCCATCGACTTCTCCATCGTGCGGGTCGTGACTGTGCTGGTCATCGCCTGTCCCCATGCCCTGGGCCTGGCCGTCCCCCTGGTGGTGGCCATCTCCACCACGCTGGGAGCTCGGGGCGGGCTCCTGGTGCGGGACCGGCGCGGCCTCGAGGAAGCCCGCGAGCTGGACACCGTCGTCTTCGACAAGACCGGCACCCTCACCCTGGGCGAGTTCCGCGTGATCCAGCTGGCCGTGGCGGAAGGCGTCTCCGAGGACCATGCGCTCACCATCGCGGCGGCGGTGGAGTCCGAGAGTGAGCACCCCATCGCCCGGGGGATCGTGAAGACCGCGGAGGATCGTGAGCTCGACGCGCCCTCCGCCGACGATTTCCGGGCCATCACGGGGAAGGGAGTGGCCGCCACCGTGGACGGCGCCGAGTACCACCTGGGAGGTCCGGCGCTGCTGAAGGCCGAAGACGCACGCATGCCCGATGTCCTCACTGAAGCCGCCGACGCCGCCGCGGAGCGCGGTCAGGCTGCCATCTATCTGCTGCGCGATGGGGAAGGCCTGGCGGTGTTCGCCGTGGCCGACGCCATCCGTGAAGAGAGCCGTGAGGCCATCCAGGCTCTCCACGAGCGGGGCATCGAGGTGGCCATGCTCACCGGGGACGCCAAGGCGGTGGCCCACGCCGTGGCCGAGGAGCTGGGGATCGACACCGTGTTCGCCGAGGTCCTGCCCGAGGACAAGGCGTCCAAGGTGCGCGAGCTACAGGACCAGGGGAAGAAGGTGGCCATGGTGGGGGACGGGGTGAACGACGCTCCGGCGCTGGCCACGGCGGACCTGGGCATCGCCATCGGCGCCGGCACCGACGTGGCGGTAGAGGCAGGCCACATCGTCCTGGTGCGCTCGGACCCCAGGGACATTCCCCGCATCGTGACGCTGTCCCGAGCCACGTACCGGAAGATGATCCAGAACCTGTGGTGGGCGGCGGGCTACAACATCATCGCCATTCCGCTGGCTGCCGGCGTGCTGTCGGCGTGGGGCATCCTGCTGAGCCCCGCGGTGGGCGCGGTGCTCATGTCCGCCAGCACCGTCATCGTGGCCATCAACGCGCAGCTCCTGAAGCGGACGGAGCTGTGAAGGCCCTCGGCGCGCTTCGCTGAGTCGACTCCGGCCGCTCACGGTCGCACGGCAAAGCGAAAGGCCGCCACCCCGGTGGGGTGACGGCCTTCGCGCGGCTCCTCCGCCACGGCCCCGCCGTAGGACGGCGAGCCGGGGCCGCTGAGTCAGCTCAGATCCAGCCCTTGCGCCGGAAATCCTTGAGCGTGGACGCCCACCGGTCCATCTCGTTGGGCAGACCGAAGGACAGGCGGTTCCACTCCAGCATGGGCGGGAAGTGACGCCCCACCAGCAGGCCGGCCTCGCGCATCCGCTGCTGGTAGTCGGAGAGATCCCCGTGGATGCGATGCATGAGGAAGTTGGCCTCGGTGTGGAGATACTCGAGGCCGAGCTCGTCCAGCGTGTCGTGCACGATGGCCTTCGACTCGCTGTTCACCGCGACGCTCCGCTCGATGAGACCGTCGTCCTCGAGAGAGGCCAGACCAGCGGCCGCGGCGAGCTCGTTGGGGCTGTTCTGGGCCACGAACCGTGACAGGTACCGTGCCGTGTCGGGGTGCGAGATGCTGTAGCCGAGGCGCATGCCGGCCATGGCGAAGATCTTCGAGAAGGTCCGCACCACCATCACGTTGCGCTTCTCGTTCACCCACTTCACCGCGGACTCGAAGCTCGGGTCGCCCACGTACTCGAAGTAGGCCTCGTCCATGATGAACGTGGTGGTCTCCGGTGCCTCGGCGATCCACTCGTCGATGGCGGCGGTGGAGGTCAGCGTGCCCGTGGGGTTGTTGGGATTGCAGAAGTACACCACCGACGCCTGGCCGGAAGCCTCTTCGCGCATACGGGCGACGTCGTGCTCGTGGTGCCCGGTGAGGGGCACCATG
>CAYGKI010000056.1:0-2519 GCA_964350235.1 uncultured Gemmatimonadaceae bacterium
TGCCGAGGCCGCCGGCATGGTCGAGGGTCACGACCGAGGCGCGGCCCAGGCCGGCGAACCAGCGTTGGACGAAGGACGGGACGGGGAGCGCGGAGGTGGAACGCTTCAAGTCGGGCTCGGATCCGAGCGAGTGGAGCCCCCGAGACCGGTCATCCCGAGGCAGACAGCGTTCAACCTTCGGAAAATCGGCGGTTAAAATCAACCGGCGGTGGTGCCCCGTCCCGCCTCTCGCTACCGTGCGTCTGCCGAATCGTCGGCGGTTTATCCAACGTGATCAGAGAGACTCCCATGACCCGATTCCTACCGACGCTCGCCCTCGGGGCATCCGTCGTACTCTCACTGGCCGTCTCCCCGGCGGATGCGCGGGGCCAGGACTACGCCGCGGAGATCGAGCGCCTCGCGGCCCATCCGGCCATTCAGCGCGCCCTCGACCTCATCGAGTCCACGGACGAGCGAACCATGCAGGACCTGCGTGAGCTCACGCAGATTCCCGCGCCACCCTTCATGGAGACCGAGCGCGGCGCTCGGTTCAGGGAGCTCCTGGAGGAAGCCGGCGCCGACTCCACCTGGGTGGACGAGGAGGGCAACGTCATCGGCCTCCGGCGAGGCACCGTCGGTGACCAGGTCATCGCCATCAGCGGTCACCTGGACACGGTCTTCCCCGAGGGCACCGACCTCACCATCCACGAGCGCGGGGACACGCTGCTCGCACCGGGCATCGCCGACGACACCCGTGGACTCGCCGCCACGCTCGCCCTCTTGAGGGCCATGAACGCGGCGAACGTGGAGACGGCGTCGGACATCCTCTTCATCGGGACCGTCGGTGAAGAGGGGCTCGGGGACCTGCGCGGCATGAAGCACCTCTTCCGGGAGGGCGGCCCCCAGATCGACGCATTCATCTCCATCGACGGGACCAGCGCCGAGCGGGTGACGCACCAGGCCCTGGGCTCGTACCGCTACCGGGTCACCATCCGGGGTCCGGGAGGTCACTCGTGGGGCGCCTTCGGGCTGGCGAACCCCCAGCACGCCCTCGGGCACGCCATCGCCTACTTCGACGTGGCCGCGGACGCCATCACCCGGGAAGGCGCCCGTACCAGCTACAACGTCGGTCGCATCGGCGGCGGCACGTCGGTGAACTCCATCCCCTTCGAGGCCTGGATGGAGGTGGACATGCGATCGGAGAGCCCGGAGAGCCTGGACCGCATCGACGCGGTCTTCCAGCGCGCCATGCACCGCGCGGTGGACGAGCAGAACGCCGTGCGACGCGAGGGCGAGGCCCTGACCCTGGAGCTGGACATGATCGGGCTGCGCCCGTCCGGTGAGATCCCGGCGAGCGACCCGTTCGTGCAGCGGGCATTGGCCGCCACGCGCCATCTGGGGATCGAGCCCAGCCTCGGGCGCAGCTCCACGGACTCCAACATCCCCATCTCCATGGGAATCCCGTCGTTCACCATCGGCGGCGGCGGCGTGGGCGGAAACGCCCACTCCCTGGACGAGTGGTTCATCAACCAGGACGGGCCCGTGGGGATCCAGAGGGCGCTCCTCATCCTGGTGGCCCAGGCGGGGATTCCCGGCGTGAGCTGACCGGACCGGACCCGCCCGGCACCCCGGGCGGGTCCAAGGTCCGGCCGCAGAGCAGAAGACCCACGACATGACAGGACGACTGATGAAGGACTCTGAACGATTGGAAGGCCAGGTCGCGGTAGTGACCGGCGCCTCGGCGGGAATCGGTGAAGCCGTGGCGCTGGCCCTGGCTGAGGCGGGGGCTTCGGTGGTCCTCACCGCCCGGCGGAAAGAGCGGCTGGAGGACCTGGCTTCACGGATCCGCGACGCCGGCGGGACGGCGCTCGTCCACGCCGCCGACGTGGCTTCCCTGGACGACGTGCGCGCCCTCACCGACGCCACCCTCGCGGCCTTCGGACGTATCGACATCCTGGTGAACAACGCGGGCCTCATGCCCCTGTCACCCATGAAGGAGGTACGCATCGAGGACTGGACGCGCATGGTGGACGTCAACGTGAAGGGCGTGCTCCACTGTATCGCGGCCATGCTGCCGACCATGCTCGAGCAGGGGTCGGGCCACGTGGTGAACGTCGGATCCCTGGCGGGGCGGCGCCCGTTCCCCGGAGGCGCCGTCTATTCGGCCACCAAGTTCGCCATCCGCTCGCTCTCCTGGGGCATGCATCTGGAGCTGGGCGCCGAGCACGGCATCCGCGTCACCGACATCCAGCCCGGTTTCGTGTCCACCGAGCTCATGGACGGCGTTCCCGACGCCGGCCTGAGAGAGCGATGGGAGGAGGCATGGAAGGGGCGGCGCACCCTCCAGCCCGAGGATGTCGCGCGTGCCCTGATGTTCGCCGTAACTTCTCCCGAGCACGTCTCGGTGAGCGAGGTCCTCGTCCGGCCCCTCGATCAGGCGACCTGACGCGGCCAGCATCACCAGCGAGCCACCCCGGCACCTCCCACGAACCGGATCCAAGACGATGTCCCACCCCTCCTTCTCGCTTCGCCCCTACGGC
>CAYGKI010000056.1:2529-12481 GCA_964350235.1 uncultured Gemmatimonadaceae bacterium
TCCGCCGCGGCGCTCCTCGCTCTGGTGCTCCTGCCCGTTCCCTCCGTGGGACAGCAGGCCGTCCAACTCTCCGCCGAGCCCAGCCGTCTGGAGATGACCTTGGGTGAAGCCCGTCCGCTGACCGTGACGGCCACGGACGCGTCGGGGAACGCCGTGGACGTGGCCATCCGTTTCGCGGCTCCCCGGCGGGCCCTCCAGGTCCGGGAGGGCGAGGTGCACGCGCTCGCCACCGGGAGTTGGGAAGTGGTGGCCTCGGCCGCCGTAGCGCCCGGCCCCGACGGCTCGGTGCCCATGATCACCATCCCCGTGGTCGTGGGCTGGCCCGACGTGACCCGAGTCGACGTCCATGCTGCGGGGCCGAGCCTGTACGTGGGTACCACCCTGGAGCTGACGGCCCGGGCGTTCCACGCCGACGGCACCCGGCGCCCCGAAGCCGTGCCATCCTGGCGTGTATCCGACGCTTCGGTGGCGACCGTGGACGACTTCGGAGCGGTTACGGCCCACGCCGAGGGTCCCGTGACCGTCACCGGCACCATCGAGGGTGTGAGCCAGGACGTCACGTTCGAGGTGCGGCCCTTCCCGGCGCGTTCCCTGACCATCGCCGACGGCGCCGACGCGGCGCGCACCGGAGACGTCCTGCGCTTCTCCGCCCGGGCCGAAGGCGGCACCGCCGAGGTACCGGATCTTCCGGTCACGTGGGCATACACCTTCGAGCCCGACGACTCCATCCAGGCCCCGGGCGCCGCGGCCATCGTGGACGACGGGGCGTTCGTGGCGGAGGTCCCGGGCCGATACACGGTGCTGGCCATGGCGGGCCCGCTGACGGCCCGTCGCACGGTGCGCGTCACGCCCAGGGAGGCGGTACGCAAGGTGGAGTTCCAGGGGCAGGGCCAGGTTTCGAACGTCCACACCTCCGACCTGTGGGTGTTCGAGGGCATGGACGGGCGCGACTACGCCGTCACGGGCACCTGGGGCGGCGACGGCTGGGCCTACTTCTGGGACGTCACCGATCCGGCGAACCCGGTGAAGACCGACTCCCTGCAGGTGGACGCCCGGACGGTGAACGACGTGAAGGTGTCGCCCGACGCGCGCTACGCCGCGTTGTCCCGGGAGGGGGCTTCGAACCGTCGGAACGGCGTGGTCATCCTCGACCTGGCCGATCCGGCCCATCCAACCGTGGCCTCCACCTTCGACGAGAGCGGAGTCACGGGGGGCGTCCACAACATGTTCGCCACCAACGACCATCTCTTCGCCCTCGCCGGCGGCGACAAGTACGTCATCATCGACGTCACCGACCTGAACAACCCCCGCTTCGTGAGTGAGTACAACCACCCGGACAGCCGCATCCACGATGTGTGGGTCCACGACGGCGGCGCCTACTCCTCGGAGTGGGAGAACGGGGTGGTGGTGGTGGACGTGGGGAACGGACGGTGGGGCGGGACCATCGAGAACCCGGTCTTCGTCACCAACGTGCCGTACCCCGTGGGCAGGACCCACGCGGCCTTCCCCTACTTCCAGGAGTCCAGCGGGAAGGTCTATCTGTTCCTGGGTGACGAGATCCTCACCCGCGAGGGAGCCGCCTACGAGGGCTACGGCGGCGACGACCCCTACGATCCCACCACGGGCGCCGGCGGGGTGCAGTCCCCCACCAGCGGGTACGTGCACATCATCGACTTCACCGACCCCGAGAATCCCAGGGACGTGGCCCGCTACGAGGTGCCGGAAGCGGGCACGCACAACATGTGGATCGAGGGGGACATGCTGTACCAGGCCTACTACGAGGGCGGGCTCCGGGTGGTGGACATCTCCGGGGAGCTCATGGGCAACCTGGCCAACCAGGGCCGGGAGATCGCCGTCTTCAAGCCGTTCGACCCCCAGGGCTTCCTGGTGAACCAGCCCAACGTGTGGGGTGCCCAGCCGCACAAGGGCCACGTGTTCTTCAGCGACTTCAACTCCGGATTGTGGTCGGTGCGCATCCAGCCGCCCACCCGTCCCGTGTCCTGACCAGCCCCCGACTCCGGATGCTCGAGAGGGCGGGCGCGACGTCTTCGTCGCGCCCGCCCTCCGTGTTTTCCACCCTGGACGGCGCTGCCGTCGTGCCGCTGGAGCCCGTCAGGGCGCGGTCGGCGCGGGCTCCATCTTCCAGAAGATGATCCCGCCGGCCTGCTGCCCCACCTCCACCGACCCCACCTGCCGGAAGGTGCGGAGGTCGAACACGTCCACCTTGCCGGGCTCGGCCCCCTTGCCTTCCACGCTGACGAACGCGTAGCGCGAGTCCGGGCTCACCGCCACGCCATGCGTGACCGTCGTGGACGAGGGCAGGACCGCCATGCTCTCTCCGGTGCCCAGGTCGAAGAACTGCACCTGACCCGCCGTCTTCAGCGACGCTACCAGCACCCGGCCGTCGGGAGTGACGTCCAGGTTGTACGGCCCCTGCCCCGTCTGGAGCCTGCCTTCCAGGGTCCAGGTCTCCCGGTCCACGATGAGGATCTCGTGACTCCGGTTGCACGCCACGTACACGTGGCGACCGTCCGGCGACGGCTCCGCCCACGTCGGTGAGCAGGTCGGCTCCATGGCCATCCCACCATGGTCGTGCTCCATGCCGCCCATGGCGGGCTGGCCCGTCATCCCCCGGGCGCCGGTGAGGATCTCCGGCTCCTCGTAGTGCTCGATGGCGCCCTCCCGCCCCGTGCCCACGGAGAAGCGACGGGACACCTCGAAGGTGCGGGTGTCGATCTCCACGAGCTGATCGTCCATCATGCACATGGAGTAGGCGAACAGGCCGTCGGGAGCGAGACGCAGGCCATGGGGCATGGTGCAGGTGGGGATCTGGTCCACCTCCACCATGTTCGGCGTGTACACCACCGACACCGTGGAAGGCACGTGCTCGCCGTGGAGATTGAAGTTGACCACGAAGGCGTAGAGCCCGTCCGGCGTGACGTCCATGGTCGCCGGGAAGTTCCCCAGAAGCACGGGAGCCGCCACCAGGGTGTCCGGCCCCGCGTCGAACTTCCAGAGCTTCCCATCGGGGACCCCGTGGGCGGTGGTCATGTACAGGTTCCGCCCATCGGGCGACATGGCCAGCCCGTGCGGCCCCTCGGTCTCCACGGGGATCTCGCCCACCGGCGTGGTCCGCGTCACGGCGAGCCCGTCGGGTCCCAGGCTGATCCTGTGGATCAGGTCCGCCGACTCGGCGCCGACGTACACGTGGTAGGTCCGGTCCGGGGACGCGGCGTCGGGTCCCGGGGTGCCGGGAGCCCCCCCCGCCCCGGCGCACGCCGCGAGGGGAAGAAGGAGGACGAGGGCGAGCGAGCGCTGGAGCATCGGCGTGTTCCGGTGGTGCGGGCTCCGCCGCGCCGGGTCCTCCGGCGACCGGAGGCGGCGGGCGGTTGCCTGGGACGGTATGGCGCGCTCAAGTTCGTGCGGTGCGGCCCGACTCGCCACCCCCTGACCGTGGAGCCCCTCCCATGCGACCCCGTCTGCTCTTGCCCCTCCTGGCGTCGAGCCTGCTCGCGCTCCCCGTATCCGCCCAGGACGCCCGACTCGAAGCCGGGCTCCGCGTCGAGCGCCTGGTGGCCGAGCCCGCGGAGCTCACCCTGGAAGCCGGCACCACCCGCGCGATACGGGTCACGGCTCTGGACGCGGCGGGGAATCCCGTGGACGCCCAGGTGCGCATCGTCGGACGTGGCGTCGCGTACGAAGACGGGTCCGTCACCGCGGCCCAGGGTGGCGAGGGCATGCTCATCGCGTCGGTGGTGCTCCCGCCGGACGCGCAGATGGAAGCACCCAGTATCGTGGTGCCCGTCGTGGTGACTTGGCCGCGGGTAGCGCGCATCGACGTGGAGCAGGCCGACGACGTGAGGCTGTACGAAGGCACGTCCGTCCGCTTCGCCGCCCGGGCGTTCTTCGCCGATGGCGGCGAGCACGGAGAAGCCAGCTACGAATGGAGCTCCTCCGACCCCTCGGTGGCCACGGTGGACGCCCGAGGGAACGTCACCGCCCACGAGCCCGGAAGCGTCTCGGTGCACGCCGACTTCGACGGCACGCGGGGCACCCTTCGCCTGGACGTGGCCGAGCTCCCCGCCACCGGGGTCCGCATTCGCGGCGGGGCCGATACCGCACGCCAGGGCGACGTGGTGTCGTTCGAGGCCGTGGTGGAAGGAACGTCGGGCGAGGTGGCCGATGTCCCGGTGGCCTGGTCGGTCTCCTACCAGCCCGACGACAGCATCAGGGCACCGGGTGCCACCGGCATCGTCGAAGACGGGAGGTTCGTCGGGGAGCAGCCCGGTCTCTATACCGTCTTCGCCCGGGTCGGGGATCACATGGCCGCGCGTACCGTCGACGTGGCGCCGCGACAGGTGGTCCGCGAGGTCCAGGTGCAGGGCCAGGGCTCCGTCAGCCACGTCCACAGCTCGGATCTGTGGATCTTCGAGGGCGCGAACGGCAGGGACTATGGCGTCACCGGTACCTGGGGAGGCGATGGCTGGACCTATTTCTGGGACGTCACGGATCCGGCGAACATCGTGAAGACCGACTCGCTGCGCGTGGATGCCCGGACGGTGAACGACGTGAAGGTCTCTCCCGACGGCCGCTACGCGGCACTTTCGCGCGAGGGCGCCTCCAACCGGCGGAACGGCGTGGTCATCCTGGACCTGGCGGACCCGGCGCATCCGACCATCGCGTCCACCTTCGACGACGGGCTCACCGGAGGCGTGCACAACATGTTCGCCACGGAGGATCATCTGTTCGCCCTGTCGGGCGGGGACAAGTACGTCATCCTCGACGTCACCGACCTCACCGATCCCCGCTACGTCAGCGAGTACAACCACCCCGACAGCCGGATCCACGACGTCTGGGTGCACGACGGTGTGGCCTACTCGGCGGAGTGGGAGAACGGCGTCGTGGTGGTGGACGTGGGGAACGGCCGATGGGGCGGCTCCATCGACAACCCGGTCTACGTCACCAACGTCCCCTATCCGGTGGGCCGCACCCACGCGGCGTACCCCTACTTCCAGGAGTCCACGGGAAAGTTCTACCTCTTCCTGGGTGACGAGATCATGAACCGTCAGGGCGCCGCATGGGCCGGGGCCGGCCTGGGTCGGATTCCCGAGCAGGGCGGCACGCCGTCGGTGACCAGCGGATACATCCACATCATCGACTTCACCGATCCCGCCAACCCCGAAGACGTCGCCCGCTACGAGGTCCCGGAGTTCGGGACGCACAACATGTGGGTGGAGGACGACGTGATGTACGTCGGCTACTACGAGGGCGGGGTCCGGGTCGTGGACGTCTCCGGTGAGCTCCTGGGGAATCTGGCCACCCAGGGCCGCGAGATCGCCGTCTACAAGGCGTTCGACCCCGATGGATACACGGCCAACTCGCCCATGGCCTGGGGTGCCCAGCCGCACAAGGGCAACCTGTTCTTCAGCGACTTCAACTCGGGGCTCTGGTCCATCCGCGTCCAGCCACCCTCGCGCCCCATCTCCTGACCCGCGCCTCCCGTGCGTCGCCGGCCGGACCGCCGTCCGGCCGGCAGGGCGACTCACGAAGCGGTGGCGCTCGTGTCCTCCACCACCAATCCGTCCACCATGCGCACGACCCGGTCGCAGCGGTCGGCGATGCCCTCGTCATGGGTCACGATGAGGAAGCCCGTGCCGTCCTCCTCGTTGGCGCGCCGTAGCAGCTCGAACACCCGCTCCCCGGATTCGGTGTCCAGGTTACCGGTGGGCTCGTCCGCCAGGACCAGATCGGGGCGCATGACCAGCGCCCGGGCCACCGCCACGCGCTGCTGCTGACCTCCGGAGAGGTCCGTCACCCGGTACGCGGAGCGATCCTCGAGCCCCACGTGCCGCAGGAGCTCCAGCGCGCGGTCGCGCATCCAGGGCGCCGCTCTCCCATGGGTGGAAAGAAGGGGCATCATCACGTTCTCGACGGCGGTGAAGGCCATGAGCAGGTGATGGAACTGGAAGATGAACCCCAGCGTCTCCGCCCTCAGGGCCGTGCGCTGGGCATCTTCGAGCGGTCCAGTGTCCGTGCCCTTGAGCACGACCCGGCCCTCCGTGGGACGGTCCAGGAGGCCGATGATGTTGAGGAGCGTGGTCTTTCCGCACCCGGAGGGTCCGGTCATGGCGCAGAACTCTCCCGGGCCGAACTCGAGATCGATCCCCTTGAGGGCCTCTGTCACCACGCGCTCGCCGTACGTCTTCCTCACTGCCTCCACGCGGAGCAGCGTCTGTCCCTCACCCATCACGGATGACCACCGCGGGATCCATCCGCGCGGCGTTCCTGGCCGGAATGAGCGACGCCAGGACCCCGACCCCCAGCGCCACGCCCGCGGAGCGGATCACCAGCCATGCCGACAGCGTCACGGGGAACGCCGCGGAGCCGGACGAGTCCAGCGTCAGCCCCTGGAACACCCGGATGAGCGTCGCGCCCAGGGTGATGCCGATGGCGGACCCGAGGAGCCCCAGGATGGCGCCCTGGAGCACGAAAACCCACGTCACCGACGATGCCCGAGTCCCCGTGGCCCTGAGGATGCCGATCTCCCGCGCGCGCTGCACCACCGACACCGTCAGGACGCTGGCGATGCCCAGGGCCACGGCCAGCACCACGAAGACCTGGATCACGATGCTGGAGAGGCTCTGCGACCGGAGTCCCGCGAGGAGGTCCTGGTTCCGCGCGATCCAGCTCTCCGTGTCGGCTCCCGTCCTTTCCGCGATGCGGTTGGCCAGCACGTCGGCGCCGAACACGTCCGTGTTGCGCACCTCGAGTGAAGAGACCCCTCCGGCCAGGTCGAAGAGGCTCTGCGCGCTGGCCAGCGACACCAACACGATGCGCTCGTTCAGCTGGCTGCTCCCGTAGTCCGCCACCCCCGCCACGGTGAAGACCCCACCCCTGCCCCCCGCCACCTGGAGCCGCACCCTGCCCCCGGTGGCCACACCCAGGGCGTCGGCCAGGCCCGTCCCCACCACCGCGCGGAATCCGTCCAGGTCGAGGGCACCGTCCACCAGCCGCTCCCTGACGTTCACGATGCTGGTATAGGAATCCTCCTCGATCCCACGGATGTTCACGGCTACGGAGCCGAGGCCGCGGACGGCGATCCCCGGCCCCTCGACGGTAGGTGCCACGGCGGTGACCCCCGACATGCCCCAGATCATGTCCCGAATGGCCGGCCACTCCTGGATGGAGCGGACGCGCTGCGGGGGCCGCTGGGTCTCCACGATCCTCAGCGTGTCGGGGCTCGCCGCCGTCAGGACCCGCGGCATCTCCTCCGGAGGGCGGACCGACACCAGGGACTGGCTCCCCAGGGTCCGGTCGATGAGGCTGTCCTGCAGCCCCGTGATCAATGCCGACAGGAAGATGATGACCCCGACGCCCACCCCGATCCCGGTGAGGATCAGAAGCGTCTGCAAACGGCCGTCCCTGAGGTAGCGGACGGCGACGAACAGCTCGAACGGGACCAGCGTGCTCAACGGGACGAGCTCGCGCGCACGCGATCACCGGGCTCCACCTCGTCGGCCGCCCTCACCACCTCGTCCGTGGTCCCGACCCCCGAAGTGATCTCCACCAGACCGTCCCCCACAGAGCCCAGCGTGACCGGCCGTCGCTCCACCCGGCCGTCCGCCAGCACCGCCACCCAGGGATCGCGGGTCGTGAGCCCCCGTACCGCACCGATGGGAAGGACGAGGTCCGCTCTTCGTCGCTCCACGAAGAGGTTCACCGACACGGTCATTCCCGGCCTCAGGTAGGGCACCTCGTCGTCCGTGGCCAGACGGATCTCCACCGTTCCCTGGTCGGCGTCCACCGATGGGGCGACGAGGGTGACGGCGGCGTCGAACGAATCCTCGGGGTAGGCGTCGGCCGAAGCCCGGGCAGGCGTGCCGACGGTGAGGCCGGCCAGATTCTCCTCGGACGGGAACGCGACGAGCTCCGTCGGTCCGGTGGCCGCGAGATCCACCAGGCCTCGTCCCACCGCCACGGCGTCTCCCGGCTCCGCCAGCCGCGCCAGCACGGTGCCCTCGAAGGGCGCGGTGAGGACGTGCGCCGCGTAGCGCGCCCGCGCGGCCTCCGCCGCGGCGCGGGCCTCCTCCACCCGCGCGGGGACACCGTCGCCCCCGGAACCGGCCTGTAGCGCGTCCAGGCGGCTGGCGGCGTCGGACACCCGGCGCTCCGCCTCCTCCACCCGCTGGAGCGTCAGCCCACCCTCGGAGAAGACCGATCTG
Source organism: uncultured Gemmatimonadaceae bacterium (assembly GCA_964350235.1). GTDB lineage: Bacteria > Gemmatimonadota > Gemmatimonadetes > Longimicrobiales > Gaopeijiaceae > JAWLHJ01. The sequence continues at coordinate 10,752 of CAYGKI010000056.1, forward strand.
AGCCGGCTCGCTTCCCGTTCCGCCTGCTCCAGCTCCCGCCGGGCCCGGTCCAACTCGTCGCGGACCGCCGCCCGGGCCTCCAGCAGCCGGGCCTCGGCCTGCTCGAGGAGAGCCGCGGCCTCCCGCGCGTCCAGGCGCGCCAGAACGGCTCCGGCGGAGACCGTGTCGCCTTCCCTCACCAGCACCTCCCGAACCACCCCCGCCACCGAAGTCCCCAGCTGGACACGCACCGCCGGGCGGACCCGTCCGGCGACCACCAGGGTCCGCACGACCTCGCTGGCGCTCGGGGTGACCATGGATACCTGCCGAGCCGTGAGCCGCGGATAGGCGAACATCGCCACGACGACCGCCACCGCGCCCACGAGAACGATGCCGACGGCGCCGCGACGGCGCAGGAGTCGCTGGAGAGGGCTCGCCAAGGGCCTGCCTCCGTCTGCTTTGGAAGAGAGATGGGTGGGTACCGAAGCGCGGTGGTACCCCGAAGCGGCAAGGGGATCCGCCGGTGTCATTCCCGATGCCGTGTCGCCCCATTGGTCGACCCGGGCCCGGCCTCCTAGTATTTTCTCGCATCGACGCTCCCGACGGGAGCGCACCACCGACCATGGAGCCGACAGGGATGGCCATTCGAAGCGCGAGCGCGGTCTGGAAAGGCGACCTCCGGGAAGGCCGGGGATCGGTGTCCACGGAGAGCGGCGCCGTGGACGGACCGTACACGTTCAAGTCGCGGTTCGAGGACGGTCCGGAGACCAACCCGGAAGAGCTCATCGGGGCCGCCCACGCCGGATGCTACTCCATGGCGCTGGCCAATATCCTGGCCCAGGCCGGGCACACGCCGGACCGGATCTCCACCACGGCCAGGGTCGAGCTGAAGATGCTGGACGACGGGCCCACCATCACCTCGGTGGCGCTCACCACCCGCGGGCGCGTACCGGGCATGGACGCATCGACCTTCCTGGAGCACGCGGAGGCCGCCAAGTCCGGATGCCCCGTCTCGCGCGCCCTCGGGGCCGTGGACATCACCCTCGACGCCGCGCTGGAGGAGTGAGGGCCCCGTGGGGTATTGAGCCCACGGCCCGACCATGATCACGCTCGCGTGGATTCTCGGCGTATCGCTGACGACGTCGTTCCTCTGCTCCATCCTCGAGGCGGTCTTCCTGTCCGTCTCGCACTCGTACACGGCGCTTCTCAAAGAAGAGGGGCACCCGGCGGGCGCGTGGCTCGAGAAGGCTCAGAAGAACATCGATGAGCCCATCGCGGCCATCCTGACCCTCAACACCATCGCGCACTCCATGGGTGCCGCCATGGGTGGCGCCGTGGCGGCGCGCGTGTTCGGGGACGCTTGGGTCACCGCGTTCTCCGCGGCGCTCACGCTGGTCGTTCTGCTCTTCTCCGAGATCGTGCCGAAGACCATCGGCGCGACCTTCTGGAAGCAGCTCGCCGTTCCGTCGGTCCACATCCTCAGGGTGATGATCGTGCTCATGAAGCCGGTCCTCATCCCCCTGGGCTGGGTCTCCCGCATGCTCACCCCCGGGGGGGAGCAGCCCACCATCAGCCGGGCCGAGCTCGAAGTCCTGGCGGAGATCGGGCGCCGGGAGGGCGCGCTGGACGAAGACGAGTGGCGGGTCGTGTCCAGCGTGATCCGTCTGGACGAAGTCTCCATCGGCGAGGTGATGACGCCGCGGACCGACGTGGGAGCCATCCCCTCCACCGGCACCATCCCGGAGGCCAGG
>CAYGKI010000057.1:0-12463 GCA_964350235.1 uncultured Gemmatimonadaceae bacterium
AGGGAGAGGTCCGGGGCTTGAAGGCGCCGCCCCTCAGGATGGTGGCACCGGCGTCGCGCAGGCGCGTGGCGATATCGAGGATCTGGGCCTCGCTCTCCACGGCGCACGGGCCCGCCATGAGCACGATGTCCTTTCCGCCGATGCGTGTCCCGTTGGCGAGCGTGACGATGGTATCGTCCTCCCGCCACTCCCGTGACACCTGCTTGTACGGCTGTGTGACGGGGATGACCTCCAGGACTCCGCCCAGCCCCTCCAGCCGGGCCGAGTCGACCCGACCGTCGTTGCCGATGAGCCCGACGGCCGTACGCTGCTCGCCCGGGATGGGTCGGGCATCGTAGCCCATTTCCTTGATGGTATCGACGACGGAATCGATCTGCTCCGTTGTCGCGTTGTGCCTCATGACGACGAGCATCTGCCGCTCACCTGCGCTCGGGGGAGTTCCTCGCCGGGCTCCGGTCCCGGCGCCTCGAAGTCTACACCTGGGCCGGATCGCGGTCCACGGTCCAACCGTCCGGCCCGGACGTCAGGGCCATGCCGTCGAATGCCGCCACCACCCTGCCGGAGTACGTGGATCGCACCCGGTCCGCGGCCTCGTCTGGCGTAAGAGGCGGGTACACATGGGTGAGGACCAGCACGGTGGGCTGGACGACGCCGGCGAGGGCGGACACGTCGGCCGGTGCCAAGTGTCCCGGGCGCGCCCCGGGCTGGGCGATGCCGCATTCGCTGATGAGCACGTCCACGCCTCTCAGGAAGGACGCCACCTCGTCGGACGGTCCGGTGTCGCCGGTATATCCCACCACGCCGTGGGGCGTGGTGAGCCGATACGCCACCGACAGGTCGGTGTGGGGCGTGGGGCAGGCCTCGAGGCGGACGCCACGACGGTCGTCCAGGAGCGGATTCCCAGGCCCGACCTCCACCACGGCGAAGGGACGCCGCGGGTCAGTGAGGTGCGGGCCCAGCGCCTCCGCCGCCTCCTCCATCCATCGACGGAACCCCGGAGGCCCCACCAGCGTCAGCTGCTCTTCGCGTGGCACGCCAGGGCCATGGCGCATGGCGAGCATGAGCGCCGCCAGGTCTCCGACGTGGTCGGCATGCTCATGGGTGATGGCGACGTGGGTCAGATGGGCCCAGTCGACGCCGTGCCGGGCGAGCCCGTGCAGCGTTCCGGAGCCACAGTCCAGAAGCACCGAGGCGCTTCCCCATCCAACATGATGCGCGGCGGAGGCCCGGTGGGGGTCGGGAAGCAGCGTTCCCGATCCCAGAATCGTGACACGCATCCCGCCTCAGGCGATTCCGGCCGCTTCCAGCGCTTCCTCGAGCTTCACGCCGACGATGGTGCTCACCCCCGGCTCTTCCATGGTCACCCCGTAGATCCAGTCCGCGGCTTCGATGGTGCGCGGATTATGGGTGATGACCACGAACTGGGTCTGGGCCTTGAAGTCCTGCAGGAGGCGGATGAAGCGCCCGATGTTGCTCTCGTCGAGCGGCGCGTCGACCTCGTCCAGGACACAGAATGGACTGGGCTTGACCAGGTAGATGCCGAACAGGAGGGACAACGCGGTGAGCGCTCGCTCTCCACCGGACAGGAGATCGATCCGCTGGGTGCGCTTGCCGCGAGGCGATGCGTGGATGTCGATGGGGGACTCCAGGGGATCCTCGGGGTCTTCCAGCCTGATGTCCGCCTCACCGCCCTCGAACAGCCGGAGGAACGTCTGCCGGAAGTTCTCGCGGATCCGGTCGAAGGTCCCCTGGAAGAGCTCGGTGGCCGTCTTGTTGATCTCTCGAATGGCCGACCGGAGATCGTTGCGGGCTTCCACCAGATCGTCCCGCTGTCCCTGGAGGAACGCCAACCGCTCGCTCTCCTCGGCATGCTCCTCCACCGCCAGCATGTTCACCGGACCGATGCGGTCCAGGGCTTCCACGATCTCGCGAAGCTCCTCCTGAAGGGCCTCGGCTTCCCCCTCTACGTCCGCCGCTTCTTCCAGGAGCGTCTCCAGCGGGCGGCCCCACTCGCCTTCCAGTCGCTCTCGGATGCGCTCGACGCGCCCCTTCAGCTCCTGGCGCTCGAGCTCCAGCTCGTGACGCCGATCCGACGAGGCGCGCTCCTTGGTCCGCGCCTCCCTCACGCGCCGCTCCGCGACGCGCAGCGCCTCCGATACCTGCTGGAGGGTCAGGTCCCGCTCCCGGACCGCGGCCTCCGCAGTGGTCCGCTCCTCGAAGAGCCCTTGGGTACGGCGCTCTCCTTCCACGATCCGGCTCCGGAGATGCTCCCGCTCCGCCCTGAGCGAAGCCTCCTCCTCGTCCAGAGTGCGGGTCCGCTCCGCCGCCTGATGACGGGCGCGCTCGATACCCTCCAGCCTCTCGGTGAGCCGCCGGAGGTCGCCCTCCAGTCGGGCGACGTCCACCGCGATCCGCGCCTCTTCGGCGCGCACGGTCTCCCAGCGCTCCTGAACGGACTCCAGCGCTTCCCGGGCGGACTCACGCTCCCCCTCGACGCCGGACTCCTGCTTCAGAAGGGCCTCGCGCTCCTCCCGGGCCTCCTCGGCGCGAGCCAGAGCGCGCTGCCGCGCCGCCCGTGTCCCCTCGACCTGCCGGGTGAGCTCGTCCCGGAGTCGATCCATGCGGCCGTGCTGATCGGCCTGGGCCTCCAGCTCGGCCGTGGCCTTCCTGTGGGCGTCCTCCGCCGCACGCCATGCGGCCCTCGCCGACTCGACCCGCTCCTCGGCCCCGTCGACGGCCTCCTGGGCCTCCTCCCTCTTCGCCCGGGCCAGCGCCTCCGCCCGAGCCGCTTCCTCACCCGCGCCCCGAAGCTCCCGCAACCGCTCCTTACGCTCGAGGACCCCTGAGGCGCCCTGTGGATTCCCCATACGGACGATGCCGCCGTCCACCGTCACCGGAAGATCGTCCCGGGAGGCCGAGTCCACGTCCACGCCCGCCAGAAGGGCCCGGACCCACGCCGCCCCCTCGCCCTGGGGCTGGAGGCGGGCGAGGAGCCCACCCTCGGCCGAACCCGGGGCGGGTACCCGGTCCAGGGGCAGGAGGATGAGACCCCCGCCGCCGGTCCAGCTCCCCGCGAACCAATCCACCATCCGCTTGACGGTAGCCGCGTCCCGGACCACCACCGCGCGGGCCATGGACCCCAGGTATGCCTCGGCCGCCGCGACGACGTCGGGGGCCCCTGCGATGAAGTCGGCCAGCGTGCCGCGCACGCCGTCGTCACCGAGCTCGAGCACCGCGCGAACCACCGGCTCGACGCCTTCCTGGTCTCGTTCCAGACGCTCGAGGGCGTCCACCCGGGCGCTGATTCCGGCGGCACGATCCACCGCCTGCCGCTCGCCGGTGCGAGCTTGATCCAGCTCGGCCCGCGCCGCGTCCAGCCCCGCCACCTGTCGGGTCAGCGCCTCCCGGGCCGCCTCGACCTCCCGCTCCAGCTCGTCCAGACGGCCCGAGAAGAGGTCGCCCTGGGAGGCCAGATCCGAGAGCCGTGCCGCCGTGGAATCCAGCTCCTCGCGCGTGCGGTGGAGTCGTCGCTCCAACTCCTCGGCCTGGTCGTCGGACGCCTCGGCATCCCCCTGGAGCTGGGCGCTCCTGCGGGCGATCTCGCGGGTGCGCGCCTCGGCCTGCTCCACGCGCTTTCGGGCCTCCGTGAGCTCGGCGCGGACCCGCTCCGACTCGGCGGACTTGCTCCGGGCCACTTCCCGCAGGGCCTCGAGCTCCGCCGCCACCCGGCCGCGCTCGTCGGCCAGGCCGACGGACTCCTCTTCCAAGGACCTGGCGCTCTCCGCGGCGGTGCCTCTTTCCTCGTCGATCCGCGCCAGGCGTCGCTCCCCGTACTGCTCACGCTCGGCGGCCACGGCGAGCTCCCGCTCCCAGTGGACCAGCTGCTCCCGGACACGCTCGAGGGCCTGGGCGGCCTCCGCCCGCGCCTTCTCGGCGTCCACTTCCTTCAACCGCAGGGATTCGAACTCCGCCTCGGCGGTCCGGAGCTCCGCCACCATGCCCTCACCGGTGAGCGTGTCCCCCTGGAGCTCGGTCTCCACGCGCCGAAGGCGCTCCGTGAGCGTGCGCAGCTGATGCCGCACCACGGTCACCTCCACGTCCAGGCGCCGCTGGCGGAGCTCCATGAAGCGCTGCGCCTTGCCTTTCTGCCGCGCCAGAGAGCGTACCTTGGTCTCGATCTCCGCGATGAGATCCTCGAGGCGCTGCAGGTCCATCTCGGCCCGCTCCAACCTTCGGCTGGCCGCCTTCCGACGATCCTTGTACTTCCCGATGCCCGAAGCCTCTTCGAAAAGAGCGCGACGCTCCTCGGCCCGATCGGACAGGATGGCGTCGATCATCTTGTTTTCGATGATCGAGTAGGCGTTCGCCCCCAGGCCCGTGTCGCGGCACAGGTCCACCACGTCCTTGAGTCGGCAGGACGAGCGGTTGATGGAGTACTCGGAGCCGCCGTCGCGGAACACCTGCCGCCCGATCTCGACTTCCTCCAACGGGATGGGAAGGGACCCGTCCTCGTTGCTCACGACCAGCGAGACGGAGCCGCGGTTCACCGGGCGACGCCCCACGGTCCCCTGGAAGATGGCCTCCTCCATTCGGGAGCCGCGGATGGCCGACGGACGCTGCTCGCCCAGGACCCAACGGATGGCGTCACCGATGTTGGACTTTCCGCATCCATTGGGGCCGACCACCGCCGTGATGCCGTCGTGGAACTCCACGTTCGTGCTATCGGCGAAGGACTTGAACCCGTGGACCTTCAGGGCCCGGAGCTTCATTACCCCAGCGCCCCCAACACGACGAGGACCACGAGGACGAGGACGGCGAGGAGCACCCAGAGGAGCTTCTTACGCGCGTCGGGATCGGCCCCGCGGTGTTTCCGACGGGACGGGATCGGCGCCACCGGCGTGGCCTCGGGATCCGGCTCGGAGACGTGGAGGTCGGCGTCGCTCCCGCGGGCACCGGCATCCATATGCTCGTCGCCGTCCGGCGTGGAGAAGTCCATCTCCGCCTCGAGAGGCGCCGCAGCACCGCCACCTTCCGACGGGTCCTGGGCGTGGTCCGTGCCCTCCTGCCACGAGTCGGCCCACTCGAAAGGGTCGGCGACAACGGGAGACGGATCCTCGCCCGCCATGTCCGAAGCTTCGGCGGTTCCCGGGCCCGCGGCTACACCCTGGTCCAGGGGCGGCTCCGCCAGCTCCGCGCCGGCGTCGACATCGGCCCCCTCGGACAGAACCGGTCCGGCAGGCGCGCCGTCGGCGGGGCCCAGAACCACGCGGACCTTGCTCGCCGATCCCTGGACTCCGTCAGGCAGGTCATCGGCGCTGTGCGCCAGGACCAGCACGTCGTCGGCGGACTCCACCAGCTCGGACACACCCACGCATCCGCGGCGGACGAACGCCACGAACGTCACGCCTGCCTCGCGAAAGCCGTCCTGGAGTCGTCCGAGACGGTCGGTGGAGAGCACCGCCTCGGGATCTCCGGCCGGCGATCCCGCCCCGACGAAGAAGAAGGACCGCCCCGGAACCGGGCGGGCGATCCGGGACACCGAAGCACCGAACAGCGCAGCGTCGGCCAACCCTTCCTCGTTGGTCAGCCCGGCCTTCCGGTGGAGCATGGGGTGCTCGAGCACATAGTCCGCCAGCACGACGCGGTGTCCGGACCGGCTCCATCCCTCGAGAAGGTCGAAGACGATCTCGGCGGACCACTGCTCGCGGCTCGCCGGAGCTGGCGCCAGAGCCACCACCACGCGTCCGCGATCCCCTGCCTCGGGAGTCCACGGGCGCTCACCCGCCGCGTACGGTTGCCACTCAGGAAGTTCGACGATCAACACTCGACCAGGGCTGAAAGGAAAGGCGTAACATTAGGCTCGGGATCCGGGTCCGGCAAACGGCTCCGGAAGCCCGCCAGAAAGCCGCGGGCCTCAGCTCATTCCGTTGGCGCGTCCCATCTCGGCGCGTCGCCCCAGAGGTTCTCCAGCTGGTAGAACGCCCGGGCCTGTGGGTGGAACACGTGGACCACGAAGTCGATGTAGTCCAGGAGCACCCAGCGCCCGCCGTTCATCCCCTCCACATGCTGGGGGCGGACGTTCTCCTTCTTCAACTCGTCCACCACGTGCTCGGCGATGGCCTTCACCTGAACGTCCGAGTTCCCGCTGGCCACGACGAAGAAGTCGGTGGCCGAGGAGATTCCGCGGAGGTCGAGCACCGCCACGTCGTGCGCCTTCCGCTCGAGCGCGAGCTCGACGGACCGCCCCACCTCCCGCGGGAACTCCTTCGGCATCACGGAACCGCCGGCATCGGGGGCGATCAGTCGCTCTCCCGCTCCACCCGGACCTCGAGCTCCACATGGACCTCGGGGTGCAGACGCACGTCAACGGGGAAGACGCCGAGCGCCTTCAGGGGCTCCTCGAGCTGGATGGCCCGCCGGTCCAGCTCGAAGTCCAGATCGTCACCCGCGTTGGCACGCTCGGCAATGTCGGCGCTGGTCACCGAGCCGAAGAGCTTCCCGTCCTCGCCGGCACGGACCTCGAAGGTGAGGGACAGCGACTCGATCTGGGCAGCGCGGCGACGCGCCTCCAGGAAGTCACGGCGCGCCTTCTCCTCGGCACGCTGCTGCTCCTCCTCGAGGCGCAGCATGTTGGCCTCGCTGGCCACATACGCCAGACCCTGAGGGATGAGGTAGTTCCGCCCGTATCCGGGCTTGACCTGCACGACCTCGCCGGCCTCGCCCAGGTTCGCGACATCCTGCTTCAAGATGAGCTTCATCGTTCCTCCGATGTGATCGTTCAGGCCGCTGTCTCGTGCATCTTCGCACGGACGTCCAGCCAGGTGTCTCCGATCCCCACGATCATGGCCACGCCCACCACGACGGGTGCGGCCAGAACCAGGGAGATCGCGAGAAGCACATAGCCGAACAGAGACAAGCCTCCACTGATGTACATGAACACGGCGGAGCCCCTGAGCGCGTATAGCGCTCCCATGAACACCACCGCATTGGACCCCACCCGGGCCACCGCATCGCCCCAGCGGGTGACCACCAGCAGGAGCCCGGCAATGAGCAGCCATACCAGATGGTCGTTGAACCGAAAGTACCGCACCGGCCCGATGGCCTGGTCTCCCTGACCACCGAGGCGGTTGTACAGCCACCACGCCACCGCCACGCCCGACATGGACGCGATCCCCATGAGGGCCGGGAAGACGCGGGTCTGGGCCCTGGCCGTCTCGTGAAGCGCCGTCGCCAGAGCCGGAGACACCCCTTCACCCCCGCGAAGCAGCTCGAAGGCCTGTAGCGTCGTAGCGACGCCCCCTTCCACGGCGTTGCGCACCACGAAGTCCAACGTTTCCCAGCTTCCTGCCCGGAGCGCCAACAGCGCCGCCGTGGCGACGAAAGCGCCGCCCACCGCGGTGAGCAGCCGACTCGACAGCCGCCAGTGCGGCGCGGCCAGCGACACCCCGACGAACCAGCCCCCCACCAGGAGCGCCCACGCCCGTTCCATGAACCAGAATCCGTCGCGCGGTCCGGAGACCGCCATGATCATGGCCAGGACGGTGGCGACGAAGACCCCCGCGCCCCGGAGGCCCCGGAATCCGGCGATGACCAGGAACGGCACGGCGACCAGCACGCTGGGCTGGATCACCGACGCCGCCATGGCCACACCGAACAGCCCGGCGGCTCGCGGCCAACCGCGACCGGGCTTCCCGGAGCCCTGGGCGCCCGCCGGGTTCACGCCCGTCAGCCCTCGTGGCGGCGCGTGTAGGGGATCAGGGCGAGATAACGCGCCCGCTTCACGGCCCGACCCAGCTGCCGCTGGAACGCGGCATTCACCTTGGTCGTTCTCTTGGGCAGGATCTTCCCCTGCTCGGTCAGGAAGCGCGACAGCGTGCTCACGTCCTTGTAGTTCAGGAGCGTGATGGCGGGCCCTTCCACCCGGCGGCGGCGGCCACCTCCGCCCTGGAACTCCGGCGGGGGCCCGTCGTCGTCGTCTTCTTCCTCCTCCTCGTCGTCGTCGTCGTCGTCGTCCGCGTCACGGACGTGGGGAGGCGTCTCGGCGAGCAAGGACTGACCGTTGGTGGGCTCACCCTCGTTCAGCACGAGCAGGTAGCGGAGCACCTCGCCGTCGAGCTTCACGATGCGCTCGAACTCGGGGAGGGCGTCGGCTTCCGCGTTGAACTGCGCGACGACGTAGTAGCCCTGGTTGAGCCGGTTCACCGGGTAGGCGAGCTGCCGGATGCCCCAGTGGTCGACGGAGGAGACTTCGCCGCCCTGGGCGGTGGCGAGCTGGTGGAACTTCTCCAGCTTCGCGGTCACGGCGCCTTCGTCGAGCGCCGGGTCGAGAATGTACACGACTTCGTAGAGCCGCATCTGGTTTCCCTCGGTCCGTGGATGATGACGGGCCCCGTCGAAGTCGGAGCTCCTGCGGGGGAGCGTCCGGACGGAGCGGGATCTCTGTATTCGCGCTGAAAGCGCTCAGCAACGTAGTGGAAGAGCCCTCCGGACGGTAGGCGCGGCGCGAACGGCCCGAGAAGGGTCTGGCCGCCCCCGAGCGTCAGCCGGAAGCCCGCTGCAGCGCCTCGACGAGCTTCGGGTATCGCTCCAGGCCCCACCTGAGCTCGTCCACCGACATGCGCTCCCGATTCGTATGGGCGAAGTGCTCTTCTCCCGGCGCGAAGCCGATGGTGGGGATGCCGTGGACCCCACAGGTCCAGCCCCCGTCGGTGGCGAACCTCCAGGGTCGCACCCGTGCCGGCGTGCCCGGCGACGCTCGAGTCCCCACGGCCGCCGCGGCCGCCAGGATGGCCGGGTGGTCCGGGTCCATGAGGAAGCCTGGACTGAACATCTCCCGGGACCGCTCGAACCCGGTGTACGTCCTCTGGTGCACGGACGCGATGCGAACGTCCACGTGATACCCCTCCGGCACCTCGCCCATCCGCGCTTCCACGGCCTCCCTCAACCTACGCACCAGGTCTTCCGGGCGGTCCTCGGGAAGAATCCGCCAGTCCACCGCGACGAGGGCCCGGTCGGGGATGACGTTCCTGGTCTCCGGCGCCACGTCGATCATCGTGGCCACCGCCGTGGAAGCGCCCAGCACGGGGTCGGAGGGCTGCAGGGCGTCCAGGTCCCGGATCGCGGCGAGCGCGCTGCCCACCAAATCCAGGGCGTTCCGGGCTCTCGACGGCTCGCTGGCGTGGCCCGCCTCTCCCCGGATGAGGATCTCCAGCTCCGCCCTGCCCCGATGGCCGATGCACACGTCGCCGTGGGTGGCTTCGCCGATGACCACCCACGCGGGATTCAGCCCGCCGGACTCCAGAAGCACCTTCATCCCCAGCCCGCCCTGCTCTTCCAGGACGGTGTGGGCCACGATGACGTCTCCCGGAGCCTGCCCGGCCATGGCGGCGGCGGCGTAGGTCTGGACGGCCAGCGGACCCTTGATGTCCATGGCCCCGCGCCCGTGCAGGTACCCCCCGTCCACCTCCCCGGAGAAGGGCGGGTACTCCCACTCGGCGTGATCCCCCTCGGCCACCACGTCGAGGTGACATGCCAGCAACACCGGAGGGGCGGTGCCGTGCCCCTTCACCACGCCGATGACGTTGCCCACGCCGTCCACGCGCACGTCCCGGAGTCCCAGGGCACGCATCTCCGCTTCCACCAGCTCGGCCACCTCCCTCTCCTCACCTGGAAGGCCCCGGGTACGGATGAGGCGCTGAGCGAAGTCGAGGGCGTTCTCGAACGAAGCTTCCTTCACGGTCATGGGTGTCCGCCTGGGCTATGAACGTTCCGTCGCGCGGCGACGGGTCTGAAAAGGAAGCGGGGCCGGGCCCGAAGCATCCGGACCCGGCCCCGCAGCACCGCGGTGGGTTCTACGGGGTTAGCCGAAGATCCCACCGATGAAGTCTGCGAGCCAGGAGGTGGCGTCGGGATCCACGTCGATCCCGTGCACCCTGGCGAACCAGGGCGCCAGCACCAGGGCCACCACGCTCATGAGCTTGATGAGAATGTTCAGCGACGGGCCGGACGTATCCTTGAACGGGTCGCCAACGGTGTCGCCCACCACCGCGGCCTTGTGCGGATCGGAGCCTTTGCCGCCGTGGGCGCCGCCCTCGATGTACTTCTTGGCGTTGTCCCACGCGCCGCCGGCATTGGCCATGAACAGCGCCATGAGCACGCCGGTGACCGTGGCCCCGGCCAACAGTCCGCCGAGAGCCTCCACCCCGAGGAAGTACCCCACCACCACGGGAGCCAAAACCGCCGTGACTCCGGGGAGGACCATCTCACGGAGCGCGGCGCGCGTGGAGATGTCCACACAGCGGGCAGAGTCGGGCTTGGCGGTGCCTTCCATGATGCCGGGGATCTCCCGGAACTGGCGGCGTACCTCGTCCACCATGCCGGCGGCGGCACGTCCCACCGCGGTCATGGTCAGGGCCGCCACGAAGAACGGCAGAGCACCGCCGATGAAGAGCCCGATCACCACGATGGGATCCACGATGTCGATCCCCGTCGCCTGGAGCCCCACCTTGGACGAGTAGGCGCTGAACAGAGCCAGCGCGGTGAGGGCCGCGGAACCGATGGCGAAGCCCTTTCCGATGGCCGCCGTGGTGTTGCCGATGGCGTCCAGCGAGTCGGTGATGGCACGCGTCTCAGGGCCGAGACCTGCCATCTCGCTGATGCCGCCGGCGTTGTCCGCGATGGGACCGTACGCGTCCACGGACATGGTCACGCCCACCGTGGCCAGCATGCCTACGGCGGCGATGCCGATGCCGAACAGACCGGCGAAGAAGAAGGAGACCCCGATGGCCACACAGATCAGGATCACCGGGATCACGGTCGATTCCATGCCCACCGCCAGCCCGGTGATGATGTTCGTCGCAGCGCCGGTCTCGCTGGCTTCCGCGATCTTTCGGACGGGCCCGAACGCCGTGTAGTACTCGGTCACGAGGCCGATGGAGATACCCACGAGCGTGCCCGCCACCAGGGCGACCCAGGGCCCGATGGTCGGATAGACCCGGCCCGACGCGCTCTCCGAGAAGGTGATGCCCATGGACTGGATCACGAAGAACATGATCCCCAGGAACAGCGCCGCCGCGATGAACGTCACGTTGCGGAGCGCCGCAGCCGGGTTGGTCCGCTCCAGGAGCTTCATCATCCCGATGCCCACGAGCGAGGCCACCAGCCCGACCATCACGGTGATGATGGGAAGGGCCACGGCCTCCGCGCGGAAGCCGGCCAGGACCGGGGCGGTGGCGGCGATGGCGATAGTGGCCACGATGGAGCCCACGTACGACTCGAAGATGTCCGCGCCCATACCGGCCACGTCACCCACGTTGTCACCCACGTTGTCGGCGATGGTCGCCGGATTACGGGGATCGTCCTCGGGAATACCGGCCTCCACCTTACCCACCAGGTCGGCGCCCACGTCCGCGGCCTTGGTGTAGATCCCACCACCCACGCGGGCGAAGAGCGCGATGGAGCTGGCCCCCATGGCGAACCCGGAGATGATCTCGGCGAACTCCGTGAAGTCGACGCCCGTGATGGCGTCCGCCGCGAAGAGCGCGTAGAGGACACCCAGTCCCAGCAGACCCAGCGCCGCTACCGAGAGGCCCATGACCGCGCCACCGAAGAAGGCGATGCGCAGGGCCTTGCCCTGACCTTCCTGGTTGGCCGCCGCGGACGTGCGGGTGTTGGCGCGCGTGGCCGCCTTCATCCCGATGAAGCCGGCCACGACGGAGCTCAGCGCTCCGAACACGTAGGCGATGGCGGGCGTGGTGCCGATGGCCAGGCTGAGCAGCACGGCGACGACGGCGACGAACACCGCCAGCACCGAATACTCGCGGCGCAGGAAGGCCATGGCTCCGTCGTGGATCTGCTCACCGAGGTCGATCATCACCTCGGTGCCGGGCGCCTGCTTCTTGACGTAGCCGTAGATGAACAGCGCGACGCCGAGACCGGCGGCACCGAGCATCCACGCCCAGTTCGTGAATACGACGAGGTCGGTCATGGGATCTGTCTTCCCCTTTTGGTCCGTCTCTCAGGAATCGATGAACCTGTGCTCCGTGCGGTGCCCCGAGGAGCCGCCGCGCTAGCGATTGAAGCGGTTCATGGCCGCCTCAACGCCCTCCATCATCCAGACTTCAACCGCATGGGTCAGCTCGGGCAGCAGCCCGACCACCGCATCTTCGTCCTCCTGCGGCATCGGCGACAAAACCCAATCCGCCAGGTCCGTACCGCCAGGACACCGTCCGACGCCGATGCGGAGCCGAGCGTAGTCGTCCGACCGCAGGGCTCCGGACACGGACTTCAAACCGTTGTGCCCACCCGGGCTACCGGACGGTCTGAGCCGGACGCGACCCACGTCCAAGGCCGCATCGTCCACCACCACCAGCAGATCGGAGCGGGCATCGAAGTCCTCGAGGTCGTCGAGGAGCCGCAAAGCCGCTCCGCTCCGGTTCATGAACGTCGTGGGCTTGAGCAGCCT
>CAYGKI010000058.1:0-10087 GCA_964350235.1 uncultured Gemmatimonadaceae bacterium
GGCCATTACCAAGAGGGACTTCCCGGAACGCTCGGGCAGCATGACCAGCCTCTACTCCAGCGTCATGGGCGTGGGCGCGGCCCTGGCGGCGGCGCTGGGCGCGCCTTTGGCGCTCAGGCTGGGTTGGCGGGGCTCGTTGGCGGTATGGGCGCTTCCGGTCCTGGTGGCGCTCCTGGTCTGGATGCCGCAGCTGCGGGGCCGCCACCGAGCGCCGCTCCAGAGACGGTACCGGGAGGCGTTCGGCTCGCTGAGTCGGTCCACGCTGGCCTGGCAGGTGGCGCTCTTCATGGGATTCCAGTCCCTCACCTTCTACGTGATCATCGCCTGGCTCCCCGACCTCCTGGAGGCCCGGGGCATGACCGCCACGGCCGCGGGTGGCATGCTGGCGCTGTCTCAGGCCACCGGGGTGCTGGGCACGGCGGTGGTGCCGGTCTGGGCGGGCCGCCTCGGGTCGCAGGTGGGGGTGGTCTGGGGCCTGGGCGTCATCGAGGCCCTGGCTCTCGTGGGGCTGGTCATGCCGGGGGTGGCCTTCGTCGGCGTCTCGGTGGCCGTCCTGGGCTTCGTTCTCGGCGGGACGTTTGGCCTGGCTCTGCTGTTCCTGGTGCTCCGAGCCGGGAGCGCCGAGCGCGCCGGCGAGCTCTCGGGCATGGCCCAATCGGTGGGATACCTGTTGGCGGCGGCCGGACCGGCGGCCTTCGGGGCGCTCCACGACTTCGCGGGCGGGTGGCGGGTCCCGCTGTCCTCCCTGGGCCTGATTCTGGCGGCGAAGGTGTGGTCGGGCGTGAGGGCAGGCTGCCCCGGTCACGTGTGACCGCTCGAGCCGCGGCGGAGGGCGGCGCGCGGCATCTCCTGGAACGGAAAAGGGGGCCGGGCGATGTGCCCGACCCCCTCTCCGTCGCTGGACGCCGGCGTCAGTTCGCGGCGAAGCAGTAGAAGAGACCCGCGCCTCCGGTCTGCACCAGGTTCTCCTGGCTGCAGCCCCGGGACGGGTGGGCGGCGTTCCAGGAGCCCCCCGGCGTGGTGCGGGTGATGCGGTCGTGGTGGCCCAGCATGGCCGTGCCCTCGCCGTTGCTGGTCCAGTTGGAGCACGTCTGATCCTCGCCTGGAGGGAAGGCGGTGCCGTCCATCTGCGTGCCGGTGAGGATGTCGTGCATGTTGGGCGAGTCGCCCATGCCGCCGGAGTTCACCGTCTCCCCGCGCTCGTTCAACGCGTACTCGTAGCGGATGTTCGCGTTGTCGTAGTGCAGGCTCTCGACGTTCGTCGCGATGATCAAGCCGTCGGCATTGTGCCACGGTCCGGAGCCGATGCGGTCCCTGGCGTTCACCGCCGGCTGCCCGCCGGTGGCCTGCGCGCTGAGATAGGCGCGCCACGTATGGTCCCCGGCGCCCACGGCTGCGGCCAGGGTCTGGCAATGGTTGTCCGCGCCCTCGAGCCCACCGAGGTTGGCGCCGTCCCCGACGCCGACGCTGGTGAGGAAGAACGTCATGGGCTCGTCCGAGGTCGTCGTGAGCGCTGGAGCCTGCGGCTCGGGCTCGCTCATCTCGGCGGCCATGTCGTCCTCGGCAGGTGCGGCGCAGCTGCTGAGGGCGAAGGCGAAGATTCCAAAAAGTGTCGCGCGGGACAGTGCGTTCCTGAGATCCATTGCGTCTCCGTTCCGGGCCATGGCGGCGGGCGGCCCCCCGGCCGTCGGCGCCGCTTTAGGGGGTGACCAGAATCGTCACGGTAGAAGCCGGCGACGCCCCCTGCAAGCGGAGCGCCGCCGGCTTCGGAGGCCGGATGGGAGGCGATCAGACCCCGGGCCCGCGCCCGCGGGCGTTGCCCCGCCCGCGCCCAGGAGGCCCGCCGCGACCCGGCCGGGCCTGCTCCTTCCACCGGTCGTCCCGGTCATCGTCGTCCCAGTCACGGTCCCACCGGTCGTCCCAGTCATCGTCCCACCGGTCGTCCCAGTCGTCCCATCGGTCGCGGCGGTCCCGGTCCCAGCGACGGTCCCCGCGCCACCCGTCCCGGGCAGGGGACCACCAACGTCCGTCCCGCAGCGGCGTGTGCAGGATGATCATGTCCGGGCCCTGAAAGGCGAAGAGGGCACGACTGCAGCGCCGGGGAGGCGGCTGATGCCCGGGCGGGACGCCTACGATCCAGACCCGGCACAGCCCGGCGGGGGGCATGTGCCCGGGTGGGATACGGAGGCGCGCGCTCCGCGCCGGGAGGACGCGCACGGGGACCCGATCCCGATGGACGGTGCGGTAGGGGGCGTGGTCGCTCCACCGGACGTACCCGTCCACCACGGGCCCGGACCGCCAACCGTCGTCGCTCCAATGCCACGAGATCTGCACGCCACCCGCGAGCTGTGCCGCGGCGGACGACGGCGCCACGGCCGCACCCATGGCGGCGAGGATCCAGGTCCAGACGATGATGCGCTTCATGATGCTGCTCCTTCATGTGGGGACACGTTGTCGAATCGTCCCGTCACTCCTCCAGGAAGCAGGGGGCGTGCCATGTCCGAAAGCCCCGCCGTTGAGCCATTTCGCCGATGTCGCGGAAGCGCGGGTGTCCTCGCCCAAGGACGCCGGGTGTCGCCCTGGTCGACGTCCCGTCGACCCATGGGGGTGTCCCCGGAAGGCGCTTTTCGTTCATGTTGGTGCGCCGGCCCTCGGGCCAGGTGCCTGCCGCCCGTCCCCCGTCCTTCCAGCCCAGATCGCCCGCCGTGCAGCCGTCCCACGACCCCACCGCCGTCCTCCGCGAGGTCTTCGGATTCGACGCGTTCCGCCCTGGTCAGCGCGAGGTCATCGACGCGGTCCTGGCGGGGGAGGACTGCATCGCCGTCATGCCCACGGGTGCCGGGAAGTCGCTGACGTACCAGCTCCCCGCGCGCATGCTCGACGGGACGGTGCTGGTGGTGTCCCCGTTGATCTCCTTGATGAAGGACCAGGTGGACGCGGTGCAGGCCCTGGGATTCCAGGCCGTGGAGATCAACTCCACGCTGGACTTCGACGAGCGACGGCGGCGCATGGCCGGCCTGCGGGAGGGCCGCTACGAGCTGGTCTACCTGGCGCCGGAAGCTCTGGACGGTCACCTGGGCGACTTCGTGGCTTCCTGTCCCATCGCCCTGGTGGTGGTGGACGAGGCGCACTGCATCAGCCAGTGGGGGCACGACTTCCGTCCCTCGTACCGGCGCCTGGCGGGGCTCAAGCAGGGGCTGGACGTCCCGGTGCTCGCCCTCACGGCCACCGCGACGCGGGCGGTCGCCATCGACATCCTGCGCCAGCTCGGCATGCGAAAGCCGTCGGGATACAAGGGCTCCTTCTTCCGCTCGAACCTGCGGATCGGGTGCCGGAAGAAGGGGCAGGGGAATACCCGGCAGGAGATCCTGGCCCTCATCCGGCGCCACGAGGGCGAGAGCGGCATCGTCTACTGCCAGAGCCGCCGGGCCGTGGAGCAGACGGCCGCCTTCCTGGAGAGGAGCGGGGTGCCCGCGCTTCCCTACCACGCCGGGCTGCCGGATGGGGAGCGCATACGGAACCAGGAGGCGTTCAGGAACGACGAGGTGCCGGTGGTGGTGGCCACCGTGGCCTTCGGCATGGGAATCGACAAGCCGGACGTGCGCTTCGTCATCCACCGGGACATGCCCAAGGACGTGGAGTCCTGGTACCAGGAGATGGGACGGGCGGGGCGTGACGGCCTGGCGAGCGACTGCGTGCTCTTCTATTCCTGGGCCGACGTGAAGCTGCACGAGCGCTTCCTGGACGACATCGACGATCCGGACCTGCGACGCCAGAAGCATCAGGCGACGGTGGACCTGTTCCGGATGGTGGAGTCGGGTGGGTGCCGGCACCAGGCCATCCTCCGGCACTTCGACGAGGGCATGTCCCCCTGCGACCACGCATGCGACGCCTGCACCGGCGAGACCGTGGCCGATCAGGCGGCGGAAGCCATGGTCGCCGGAGGCTCGAAGGGGCGGTCCGGTTCGTCCGGCCGTCGACCCGGCGCCGGCGCGGAGGAAGGTGGTGCGCTGGAGGGCCGGGACGCCGACCTGTTCGACCGGCTCCGTGGTCTGCGTCGTGATCTGGCGGAGCGCCAGGGGGTTCCGGCTTACGTCGTCTTCAACGACCGCACGCTTCGGGAGATGGCGCGCCGTCGCCCCCGGACCGCCGCCGAGCTCCTCGAGGTCCCCGGCGTGGGAGCGGTGAAGCTGGAGCGATACGGATCGGCGTTCCTGGAAGAGATGGCGCATGTCTGACGGGCGCCTCCGGGGGCGGTGGGGCAGGGTCGGACGGATCCTGATCCTGACTTCCCTCCTGGGCGCCGCCACGCCGGCCCTCACCCAGGGTCAGGCGCTCACCGCGTGCGGGCAGGTCGACCCGTGGGCCGCGGGGTTGGCGGAGCGATCCCTGACCTACGGGGCCATGGGGCGCTTCGCCACGACCTGGCAGGGAGCGCCGGTCTCCTGCGCAGGCGGCCCGGATGCCGAGTTCGACGGGCGTAGCTTCGGGACGGTGACGGTGTCGTTCGAGAACGGCCTGGTCTTCGCGGTGCGCACGTTTCCTCCGGAAGGCAGCGTCACGCGCATGACCCTCCCGGGCGGATTCGACGACCCGGAGCTGGTGGTCGCGGTGGCACGGGACCACGCCGAAGGCTTCGGGTTGCGCGTCGACTGGTCCGATCCGGAGCTGACCCGGGAGGATGGACGCACCGTGGAGACCTACTGGGATCCGGAGCCCGGGCTGAACGCGTCGGTCTCCTTCGTGCGGGACGGGCCGCGGCTCGTCGAGGTCAGGATCTCCGCGGCCCCCTGAGGGAGCGCGGCCCGGACCTCAGTCGAGCCCGCGCGCATCCACGAAGCGACGGACCAGCTCGGCGATGCTGGCGTCTCCCGCGTCTGCCTGCCGGTTGAGCCTGCGCATGGTCGAGTCCGGGAGCACACCGGCCAGGGCGCGCAGCGCCGGTCCGAGCCCCGGGTAAGCCCGGAGCGCGTCCAGGCGCGCCAGCGGAGCGGCCTCGTAGGGCGGGAAGAAGCGCTGGTCGTCGGCAAGGACCACGAGACCGTGGGTGTCGATGCGCCCATCCGTGGCGAAGCCGACGACCACGTCCACTTCCCGATTCGCGGCGGCCTGATAGAGGATGCCCGGATCCAGGTCCCGCTGGGCCCCGAAAGCGAATCCGTAGTGGTCCGTGAAGCCGGGGTACCCGTCGGGTCGCTCGGCGAACTCGGCGGTGAAGCCCACCGAGAGCGCGGGGGCGGCCGTACGGACGTCCGAGATGGTCGTCAGATCCAGGGAATCGGCCAGGGCGGGGTGGGCCAACAGCACGTAGGTATTGTCGAAGCCGAACGGCTCCAGCCAGCGTGCTCCCAGCTCCTCCTCGTATCGGGTGCGCACTCGATCCAGGACCTCCTCCGGCCCGGCTTCGGGACGCGGCTGCTCCTCCAGGATGGTGGTGAGCGCCGTGCCGGTGTACTCGGGATAGATGTCGATCTCTCCGGCCATGAGCGCCCTGTGGCAGATCACCGTGCCGCCCATGTTGAAGCGGCGATCCACCGTGAGGTCGGTGCGGGCCTCGAGCACCTGGGCCATGAGCTCGCCCAGGACGAGCTGCTCCGTGAAGTTCTTCGTGCAGATGGCGACGCGCTCCGACGGCCCGTCGTGCCGGTTGCCGGAGATCAGGATGAGGGAAGGGGCAGTCAGGAGCAGGACTGGGAAGGCGGCCGCGCTCAGCCTGACGGCGCGCCTCGTCGGGGTGTCGGCATCCCGGTGTCGTCGTGCGTCCGCGGCCCACTCCACGCCGGCGATGGAGCCGTCCACCAGGAGCGCGAGGAGACCGGTGGGAACGGCCCCGAGGAGGATCAGTCCGGTGTCGGATAGGGCGAGGCCGCGGTTGATGAACTGGCCCAGTCCTCCTGCTCCGATGAACGCGGAAAGGGTGGCGATGCCGACACCGATGACCGCGGCGGTGCGCACGCCTGCGGCGATGACGGGCAGGGCCAACGGGAGGCGCACCCGAGCCAGCTCCTGGACCGGCGTCATGCCCAGGCCTCGTGCCGCCGCCCCCACGTCCGCGTCCACGCCCTCCAGCCCCACCAGCGTGTTTCTGACCACCGGGAGGAGCGCGTAGAGGGTCAACGCGGCCAGCGCCGGGGCCACGCCGATCCGCCCGAACGCCACGAGGAGGAGGGCGAGCATGGCCAGGCTCGGGACCGTCTGCAGGATGCCCACGCCCGACAGGAGCGCGGACCGGAGGCCAGGACGGAAGAACGCCAGGATCCCCAGGGGAAGGCCGACGAGGACCGCAGCCATGGTGGAGACGCCCGTGAGCATGAGGTGCTCGAGGGTGCGGATCCAGATCTCGGGCCCGCGGGCGGCCAGGGCTTCCACCAAGACGCTCAAGCGTCGGCTCCCAGAAGCCGCTCGGCCTCGCTCAGCTGGTCGCGGAGCTGTCCCAGGAGGGCTTCGACGAACGGCGTCGCGGGACGTGCATGGAGCTCGGCGCCCGTGCCGATCTGATGAAGGGCACCCTGATGGAGCACGGCCACGCGGTCGCCGAGCTTGAGGGCCTCGATGAGGTCGTGGGTGACGAAGACGATGGTCCGGTTCAGCCGTGACTGGAGGTCCAGCAGCTCGTCCTGGAGCCGCACCCGTGTCACCGCGTCCAACGCGCCGAAGGGCTCGTCCATGAGCAGGATCTCCGGGTCCGCGGCTAGGGCCCGGGCCACGCCCACGCGCTGTGCCTGCCCCCCCGACAGCTGGTCCGGATACCGTTCACGGAACGTTTCGGGTGGAAGGCCCACCAGCTCCAGCAGCTCGTCGGTTCTGCGCCGGACGCGGCCGGCTTCCCAGCCCAGGAGGTCGGGCACCACGCCCACGTTCCCGGCGACGGTGAGATGCGGGAAAAGCCCGATGCCCTGGAAGACGTAGCCGATGGACCGCCGAAGCGCGTGGGGATCCATCTCCGCCACATCGTGTCCCTTCACGCGCACCGAGCCCGAGGTCGGCTCCTCCAGCCGGTTGATGAGCTTCAGAGCGGTGGTCTTCCCCGACCCGGACGAGCCCAGAAGCGCCAGAACCTCGCCCTCCCGAACCCGGATCGTGACGTCCGCCAGGGCTGGTGCTGAGCCCGAAGTGTAGAATTTGCTTATGTTTAACAGATCAATCATGTGGCTCCACCCACTACCCCTCAGCGCGGAGTCGGATACGATCCTTTCAACCGCAAAGCCTGCCAACATGACCGAAACGCTGACACGGGAACGACTCCCGGACCTGGATGGCGGAGGGCTCAAGCCCATCGACCTCCCCAGGTACCGGATCGAGTTTCCCCCGCCGGTGGACGACAGTCTCGATCAGCACGAGGCCTTCTTCTATCTGGCCAACGGCGACGGCCGCGCCCGAATCCGCTTCCACGATTACGCCGAGATCTACGAGCGACGCGGCCTATACGAACAACTCTTCTATGACCGGCTCAAGTGCAAGTCCCCCCGCAAGGTGGCGGATGTGCTGCACAAGGCGGTGCTCAAGGACTACGACAGCCCGTCGGAGCTACGCGTCCTGGATCTGGGCGCGGGGAACGGCATGGTGGGGGAGGAGCTGGCCGCCCGTGGTGTGTCCCGTCTCGTCGGCGTCGATATCATCGAGGAAGCGAAGCAGGCGACCATCCGTGATCGCCCGGGCATCTACGACCACTACTACGTGGCGGACTTCACCGACGTGGACCCGGATCTTCGGGAGGAGCTCCAGAGCTGGTCCTTCAACGCCATGGTCTCCGTGGCGGCGCTGGGATTCGGTGACATTCCCCCCAAGGCCGTGGCCGAGGCCATGAACCTGGTGCAGGAAGGCGGTTGGATCGCGTTCAACATCAAGGACTCGTTCCTCGACATGAGCGACGAGAGCGGCTTCAGCACCATGGTGCGCCAGCTGATCTTTTCCGAGTACCTGGATCTCCACCACCTGGAGCGGTATCAGCACCGGTACTCCATCGATGGCGAGCCGCTGAACTACTTCGCCATCGTGGGGAAGAAGTGCGCCAGCGAGCTCCCACCGGAGGTCATGGAGACCGTCTTCGCCAACAGCTGACTGGCGGCCGTCCCCCGGCGTACGAAGAGCCCCGTTCCTCGATTGAGGGGCGGGGCTCTCGTATGTCCGATGCGTGCGGCGGGGTCAGGCCGAGGTACCTCGGGAGAAGAGCCGGCCCAGCGGGGCCCGGGCCAGCAGGAGAACGGCCAGACACGACGCCAGGAGGATGGGCTGGCGGTAGTCCGACTTCACGAGCCAGAAGAAATGGACGATGGCCAGGGCCGTCGCGACGTAGGCGAGGCGGTGGAGCTTGGCCCACCGCTTCCCCAACCGGCGGATCCACCCCTTGGTGGACGTCACCGCCAGGGGGATGAGCAGGATGAACGCGGCCATGCCCACGGTGATGTAGGGCCGGGCGACGATGTCCTCCACCATCCACGACACGTTGAAGACCATGTCGAAGACGAACCAGATGGAGAAGTGGGCAACGGCGTAGAAGAACGCGAACAGCCCCAGGGGCCGACGGAGCCGGATCACCGGATTCCAGCCCGTGAGGCGCCGGAACGGCGTCACGGCGAGGGTCACCAGCAGAAGCACCACCGCCGTCATGCCGGTGGTGTGGGTGAGGGTCTCGATGGGAGTGGGGCCGAGGGACCCCTGCAGAACACCCCGCACCAGCCATGCGGCGGGCAGGAGAGCCGCGATCCAGAGGACGACCTTCAGGCCGATGACCGTTGACTTGGCGCTCATGGAATCCGTGACGCGGGACTGGAGCCGTCGAGTCGGCTCAGTACCAGCGCGTCAGATCCATGCCCGCGTACAGGTGCTGCACTTCCTCGGCGTAGCCGTTGAACATGAGGGTCTCCTTGTTCTTGAAGAGACCCGGCAGACGCCGCTCGCGCGCCTGGCTCCAGCGAGGGTGGTCCACGTTGGGGTTCACGTTGGCGTAGAAGCCGTACTCGTGGGGCGTCTGAGCCTGCCACGTGTTGTACGGCATGTCCTCCACGAACGCGATCCGGACGATGGACTTGATGCCCTTGAAGCCGTACTTCCACGGGACGATGAGGCGCAGCGGCGCTCCGTTCTGGTTCGGCAGATCCATCCCGTAGACACCGGTGGCCAGCGTGGTGAGGGGATGCATGGCCTCGTCCATTCGGAGCCCCTCGATGTAGGGCCAGTCCAGCACCCCCGTGCGCTGACCCGGCATCTGCTCGGGACGCACGATGGTGGTGAATTCCACGAACCGTGCGTTCCCGGTGGGCTCCACACGGTTGATGAGGTCGGCCAGCGGGAAGCCGTACCATGGGATGACCATGGACCACGCTTCCACGCAGCGCAGCCGGTATACCCGGTCCTCCATGGTGTGCGGCGCCAGGAAGTCCTCGAGGTGATAGTCCCCCGGCTTGTTCACGTGGCCTTCGATCCGGACCGTCCACGGACGGGGGCGGAACGCCCCCGAGTTGCGGTGCGGGTCGTCCTTGCCGGTGCCGAACTCGTAGAAGTTGTTGTACGTCGTGACGTCGGTATACGAGTTGAGCGGCTCGTCCAGCTCGGAGGTCATGCCGCGGAAGCGCGCCGGCACCTCCTGGCGGGACTCCCCTTCGTCGG
Organism: uncultured Gemmatimonadaceae bacterium; assembly: GCA_964350235.1. Lineage (GTDB taxonomy): Bacteria > Gemmatimonadota > Gemmatimonadetes > Longimicrobiales > Gaopeijiaceae > JAWLHJ01. Next base: position 9,610 of record CAYGKI010000058.1, read on the forward strand.
CTCCGAGCGCCTTCGGTCCCAGCGCCAGCCCGGCCCCTCCCAGGGCCGCCGCCTTGATGAACTTCCGGCGGTTGATGTACACGTCCTCGGGGGTGATCTCGGACGACGGGATGTCGGACGGGCGGCGGCTGCGGATGATCATGGGAAGGAATCGCAGTTTTGGAGGCGCTTCTGACGGCTTCGGGAGTCCAACCCCCAGGACGCGCGCAGGGTTCCGGAGGCGCCCGGCCTCAGCCGGACGTCACCGCCCAGCCCGGGAAGATGTCCAGGAGACCCGAGGCGATGAACTCGACGGCGATGGCGGCGAGGATCAGCCCCATGAACCTTGTGGCCACGTTCAGCCCGGTTCGCCCCAACGCCTTCGCGATGGGGCCCGCGGCGAGCAGGAGCAGCCACGTCACCAGGGCCATGGTGGCGGTGCCCAACGTCACCACCGCGTGGTTGCGGACGCCGTCCATCCGCCCGGCCACGATGATCA
>CAYGKI010000058.1:10097-12438 GCA_964350235.1 uncultured Gemmatimonadaceae bacterium
CCGGGACCCGCCAGGAGGGGCATGGCCAGCGGCACCACCGCGATGCTCTGTCGCTCGGAGGCCTCGATGGCCTCCTCCTTGGTCTGCTTCGCCCGGCTCACCGTCGCCTGCAACATGGACCATGCCATGCCGAAGATCAGCACGCCTCCCGCGATGCGCAGGGACGCGACGCTGATGGAGAAGAAGCCGAGCACCGCCTCCCCCGCGACGTAGGAGGCCATGAGGATCAGGAATACCGAGAACGCCGCTTGCCTGGTGATCCGGCGCAGCTCGGGCCTGGACGCACCCTGGGTGAGGCCCATGAAGGTCGGGATGACCGACAGGGGGTTCACGATGGAGAACAGGGACACGAAGAACAGCAGGAGCTCGCGCAATGCCGATGCTCGACGGAGAAGTCAGCCCGCGCCCGGCGGGGGAGGCCGCGTCCGGGGCGCATGAAGATGTGCGTTGACGGGCATCCCGTCGACCCTACCTTCCTCGGCCGTACCTGCCGCTTCCCCGTCCGGATCACGCCTTCCCGTGCTCGCCGTCATGCCCTGGTCCATCTCCGGCTGATGCCAGCGTTCCTTCGCTGGACCCTTCCGGGCGGCGTCGTGGCCGCAACCGTGCTCGCGGCGCTCTGGTACGCCCCTCGGGCGGAGGGATTCCTGGAGACGATCACCCGGCGATACGGGGTCGTGGTGTTCGCGGCGGCTGCCGTCCTCGCCATGGCGTTCCACAGGAGCCGGGTCCTGGCGCTCGTCGTCGGTCTCGCGGCGGTGGAAGGGGCGTCCACCTTCGGCCTCGTGGCGGACCCGGCGGCGCCGGCGCTGGCGGTGGGCACGGTGGTGATCCTCGGCCTGGGCGCCTGGGTGCGAGATCGGGGTGTGACGTCCCTCGGCGGACTTCTCCAGCTGGGCTCCGTCCTGGTCCTGGTGGCCGGCCTGGTCCTGGGCCTGAGGAACGATCCGGACTTGTGGCTCGGTGGTCGTTCGTGGGGGTCGCAGTCTGGGGGGGCGGTGTTGCCGGACTCGGTGTCTCCGGCGGCGGCGTTGGCCCTGGCGGCGAGCACCATCCTCGTCGTCCTGGCCGCGTACCGGCGGAGGGGACCCGTGGAGCGTGCCCTGGTGTGGAGCCTGGCCATGGTCGTGGCCTCGGCGCTTCCCGGGGTCGACGACGCGACGGCCTCGCTCTTCCGCATGGGCGCCACCCTGGCACTGGGCCTCGCCGTGCTGGAGACCTCCTACGCCATGGCGTACAAGGACGAGCTCACGGGCCTCCCCGGGCGACGGTCCCTGGTCCGGGACCTGGAGGGGCTCACCGGAACGTACACCCTGGCCATGGTGGACGTGGACCATTTCAAGAAGTTCAACGACCAGCACGGCCACGACGTGGGCGACCAGGTTCTGCGGCTGGTGGCCAGCCGACTGGCCCGGTCGTCGGACGGCGGACGCGCCTACCGGTACGGCGGAGAGGAGTTCACGGTGCTGTACCGGGGGGTCTCCAGAGAGGAGGCCAGGCCCCGTCTGGAGGCGCTCCGGGCGGCGGTGGCTCAGGCGCGCTTCTCGCTCCGAGGTTGGGGGCGGCCCGTGGGGAAGCAGGCCGGTCGAGCCAAGCGAGGGGGCGGGAAGTCCGGCCGGCACCCGAAAACGTTGTCCGTGACCGTCTCCGTGGGGGTGGCGGATTCGTCTTCGGCCGAGGCGCCCGAAGAGGTGTTGGCCAAGGCGGACAAGGCCCTGTACCGGGCGAAACGGGCCGGAAGGAATCGCGTGGCGGTCTGACGGCCCGGACCCCGTGGGGGAGCGGCTACGCCGCGGTGTTTCGACCGGGCTCCGGGCTCCGTACGTTGGCGGGAGCGGCGTCCGTGTCGCAGGCGCCGTACTGACCCGCGCAGGAGGATCCGGATATGAGGATCTCGGACGTGCTGCGGTCGAAGGGGGCCGATGTGATCACCACCGACCCGGACCGCACGCTGCTCGAAGTGGTGAGGACGCTCGTCAGGCACGACATCGGCGCCACGGTGGTGGTGGAGGAGGGGCGTCCCGTGGGGATCGTGTCCGAGCGGGACATCCTTCGCCTCACGGCCAGGGCGCACGACGCGCTCGCCACCACCCGCGCGGAGGCGCTCATGACCCGGGACCTGGTCACGGCGTCACCCGAGGACGACCTGGACCGGGTGATGAACCTCATGACCAACCACCGGGTCCGCCATCTCCCCATCCTGGAAGGGGAGCGGCTCGTGGGGATCGTCTCCATCGGCGACGTGGTGAACCGACTCAGGTCCGAGTCGGAGGAGAACAACCGCCACCTCATGGCCTATATCGCCGGCCACTGAGCGACGGCTCGCGGGCGGCCTCCACAG
>CAYGKI010000059.1:0-12276 GCA_964350235.1 uncultured Gemmatimonadaceae bacterium
CGAAACGGGATTGCGCCGTGGTGCTCCAGGGCGACTTCACCGAGAACCCCGAGGACCTGGTATCCCTGGTGAAGGTCTTCGAGGGCGGGGCGGACATCGTCGCGGGCCATCTGGAGGGACCGGCCGATGGGGCGCCCGACGGGATGCGCTGGACGCGGAAGCTGTCTGGGATCTTCCTTCGCCGGCTGGTGCGGACCGCGCCCGTTTCCGACCCGTTCTCGGGACTGCGCGCCTACCGTGTCATCGTGCTCAAGAAGGCGTTCCGCGATCTCCCGGAGGAGGCGTACCTCACCACGGCGGACGGCTGGGCGGCCAATGTGGAGCTCCTCGGCAAGCTGGCCGCCCACGCCCGGCGCATCGCCGAGGCGCCGCTCACCCCGCGGTACGACCTCCGGCAGCGCCCGTCGCGGTTCAAGGCCTTCCCGACCTTCGTATCGCTTTTCAAGCTGGGCGGATCCGTGTGGTCCGACGTCCCGGATGAGGGTGCATGAGCCTGAAGGAAACGCGGGCTCTGTCGGCCGTGGCGTTGCTTCTGGCCATGGCGGCACCCCTGACCGCGCAGGAGCTTCCGGAGGAGCCACCGCCGTCGGTTCCCGACTTCCTGGAGGAGAACCCTTACGTCGCGCGGGCCCCCTTCGGCCCGGGCGAGCACCTGGTCTACAACGTCAAGGTGGGCATCTTCGGCGTAGGCGAGGGGCACATGAGCGTCTATCCCATGGACACGGTGCGAGGCAACGAGACGTACCGGGCGGTCATGGGCATCGAGGGCTCGCTCATGGGCCTCGGCGTCGATGACCTCTACGCTACGTGGATCGATGCCTACACGCTCCAGAGCTGGCGATACATCCGAGACGTCAAGCAGATCAACTACGAGAGCTACAGGCATTTCGAGTTCTTTCCGGAACGGGGTACCTGGGAGCGGCAGGACAACGACGAGTTCGGGGATCTCGGGTCCCAGATCCCTCTCGACGACATCGCGTTCATCTACTACATCCGGACCCTTCCCCTCGAGGTGGGCGACACCTACACCCTCGATCGTTACTTCAAGGAAGACGGTAATCCGGTGGTCATCCAGGTGCTCAGGAAGGATCGGCGGGAGACCGAAGCCGGGACGTTCAACACCGTCGTGGTCAAGCCGCTGATCCAGACCGACGGTCTGTTCGGGCAGGGCGGTGACGCGGAGCTCCACTTCACCGACGACGATCGGCGGATCCTGGTGTACATGAAGTCGAACATCCCCAAGTTTCCGGGGTCGCTGACCCTCCACCTGACGTCCATCCAGGAGGGCGTTCCGCTCCACCCGGACTCCCGCGCGCGGGTGGCGGAAGCGGCGCGTAATTCCGGGCCGACCGTGCCGGCGCCGGGCTCCTACTGAGATCCTCCCCCAGGCTCGACGACCCGCGGTCGCGGGCCCTTCCAAGCTCCGCCCCGCCGTGAATCTGACCCGACTGCGCCTCAAGGCCGTTTGGCTGCTGATCCTTCCGTTCCTGGTCTTCGCATCGCCGACGTGGTCGCTGCTCTCCATCGGGGCGGTGGTCGCCGTCGTCGGGCTGGCCATCCGTGGATGGGCGGCCGGGACCATCCACAAGCAGAAGCAGCTCACCACGTCCGGACCGTACGCCTTCACCCGGAATCCGCTGTACCTGGGCTCGTTCCTCATCGGACTGGGCGTGACCGTGGCCGGTGGCCATTGGATCTGGCCTGCCCTGTTCCTGGTGTTCTTCGTGGGCATCTACTCCCGCACCATGGCCAGGGAGGCTGCACGGCTCACCGAGCTCTACGGTGAGCGGTACCGGGCCTACGCCCGCGCGGTGCCCGCCTTCCTTCCCCGTCTCACCCCGTATCGGCCGGAGGCGGGGGGCCAGACGGCGGGGTTCCGACCCGAGCAGTACCGACGGAACCGAGAATGGGAGGCGTTCCTCGGGGGGGTGGCGGCGTTCGTGTTCCTCGCCGCCAAGGCGTGGTGGTCTACCCGGTCCTGACGTAACGCTCCAGGGCCAGATCGACCTTCTCCAGCACCGCCTCCACGGTGACCCGCTTCATCCCGTCCCGGTAGTGGTGGGTGAGCGGGTAGTCTTCACCGGGGTACTCGGCGTACCCGTCGACCACCAGATCCTCGTAGGCCCTGTACGGTCCGGTGCGCTTGGGGTTGGTATACCCGAAAAGCCCCACCGACGGGGTTCCGAGGGCGCGTCCGATATGCAGGGGCCCGGTGTCGGGAGAGATGAGGAGCGCGCTCCCGTCGAGGATCCAGGCCAACCGCCGGATATCGTCGCCCAGGGCATCCACGACCCGGGCGCGGGTGCGTCGCATCACCTCGTCGGCGATGGCGCGCTCCACGGCCGACGGCCCGCCGACGATGACCGGACGGAGCCCGTGCCGCTCCTCCACGGCTTCGAGGACCCGTGCGTACCCCTCGGGGCTCCAGTTCTTCTCGAGCTTGCTGGTGCCCACGACGACGGCGCACGCCGGCTCGGCGAGACCGTCGAAGAAGGCCCGCTGCGCAGCTCGTTCCTCGGCGGTGAAGTCCAGTCCCCACGTCACGGGTCGTTCGTCGATGCCCAGGGCGTGCAGGAACTCGAAGTACTGATCCTGGACGTGCTGCTGGGGGCGGGCCGGGACGCGAAGATTCGTGAAGAGCCACTGCGCGTCCCGGGCGCGGGCTCGGTCGAAGCCCATCTTCACCCGGGCAGGCGCGAGGGCGGTGATGAGGCCCGCCTTGAAATACACCTGGAGCCCCAGGAGCAGATCGAAGGAACGACCGGCCCACGCGCGACGGAGGTCGCGGTAGGAGGTCCAGGCACGCCAACCCGACCTTCGCCGGAAGACGATGAACTCGTCGATGGCGGGGTGGCCCGCCACCAGTCGGTGGGGCACGGGCTGGATGACCCAGGTGATTCGAGTTTCCGGCCAGGCACGCTTGAGGGCGTTCGCCACGGGCAGGACGTGGACCGCGTCCCCGATGGCGGAGAGCATGACGATGCAGATCTCCTTCGGTGGAGCGCCTTCCCAGCCCACGCCGCTCACGGGCGTCCCTCCGAAGGCCCGGCCCGGGCGTCGTCGCCTTCCGTGGGCTCCCGGCCGGCCGCGCCCATGCGGAGCGCGGACCACTCGGCGTCGGCGAGTCGCCGGCCACCGATGCCCTCGAACTTCCTGAGGGAGCGCTCGAGCCGCCCCAGCATGGCACCGGTGTCGGCCTCGGGGCGCGGGGCGCTCCGAATCCGGCAACGGTCCAGATCCACCATCCACGCTTCCGGAGCCCCACCGGAGCGCTCGACGGACCCCGTGCGGAGCACGACGTTCTTGGCGTTGAAGTCCGGATGGAATACCCCGGCCGTGCCGGCGCGCCGAGCCAGCCTCCCCGCGGCGAGAAGGGCCGCGGCCCCGTCGATGGGCCCCCCACCCGTGTCCTGGGGCACGAACAGCAGGCCGGCCAGGTCCGTGGCGTCGGGGACCATCTCGGTGACGAGCTCGGCCCGGTAGGCGAAGGGACCGGCGGGGTAGACGACGCCGGCGATCACCGCCGGGACCGGGACACCCCTGGCCCGTGCCAGGGCGGAGGCGCTCAACTCCCGAAACGGGCGGGTGGGACCGGCCCGGAGGTAGGTGTCGCGGAGGACGCGCGCCATGGCACCGCCTCGCAGGTAGCGCCGGACCACCCAGCGACCGCGGCCCTCGGGGCCGGGCCCGGCGGCCGGCACGGACCAGACCGTGCCCCGTCCGGAGAGCGCGCGGGCACCGGCGGAGCCGGATGCCCAGGCATCGAGGGTCCCGTGCGCCTCCAGCGTGCGACATGCCCACCCACGGACCTCATGCCAAACCAAGACGCGGGTTCGACCCACCAGCACCTCGTCGTACCCCGCCGGGCGTGTCACGAGCGCGCCGACGACTCCTCGGGGACCTCCATGAGGTACAGGCCGGGGCCATCGAGCGTCTCACCCTTCACCTTCACCCTGAACTGGTACTGGCCGGCGCGGGGGAAGACCACGTCCTCCATGGGCATGATGAGCTGGCTGCGGGCCGGCGGGTTGCCGGGCCGAGGGGCGCGCACCTCGGTCTCCCCCTCCACGGTGAGCGACGTCTTTCCGTCCTCGCCCTCCAGGTCGGCGCGGAACCGGAACCGGCCGTGATCCTCGCGCTCCCACTCCAGCACGAGCACGAGAACCAGCCGGTCCTGCTTGGCGGGGAAGCCCGGCGCGGAGAGGTCGTGGTACACACCATGGAGCTCCAGCTTCCCCTCCGGTGTGGCGTGGGCTTCGTCGCAAATGGCGGAAAATCGGAGTCGCATGTGGGTAGATCGGTTGGCGGTCGGGTCGAGCTCGGTCAGCGGGACGAGGGGTCGGGGGTGCCCCAGCCGCCGCCTCCAGGCGAGCGAATGCTGATGACGTCCCCGGCCTCGGCGAAGAATGTAGCCTTTCCGGGCAGCGACTTCTCCTCCCCGTCCCGGATGAGCACGTTGGCGCCGGGCGCGCCGGCCTCTCCACCCCGGGCGCCCGACGGGCCGCGCTCTCTGCGCTCGCACAGCAGCGCCACGCGGGCCGGGCCGAACAGCATGATGTCCCGGCGGAGGCCGTCTCCGCCGGAGTGCCGCCCCCTCCCCCCCGTGCCCCGACGAAGGCCGTAGCGCGTCACGCGAAACGGGTAGGCGTGCTCGAGGGCCTCCACCGGGGTGTTGAGGGAGTTGGACATGTGGGTGTGGACGCCGCTGAGCCCGTCGCCTCCGGGGCCGGCGCCCATGCCTCCGCCCACGGTCTCGTAGTAGGCGAACGGAGCTCCACTCCTGGGGTCGACGCCGCCGATGGTGGTGTTGTTCATGGTCCCCTGCGAGAGCGCGGGGATCAGGTCCGGAAGTGCCTGGCCGAACGCCTGGAGCAGGACGTCGGTGATGCGCTGGCTCGTCTCCACGTTTCCGGCCGCCACCGAGGCCGGGACCCGGGCGTTCACCACCGAGCCCTCGGGGAGCACCAGGGCGATGGACGCCAGGGACCCGCCGCCGGCGGGCATGACCTCCCCGAGCACCGCCTCGATGACGCATCGAACCACGTATCGGACCGCCGAGGACGTGATGGCGGCCACCGCGTTCACGCCTCCGGGCACCTGGGGCGAGGAGCCGGTGAAGTCGATCTCCATGCGGCCGCCGACGACGGTGAGTGCGACCCGAATCGGGATGGGGCCGGAGCCGAATCCGTCGTCCTCCAGCCGGTCCTCGGCTTCGTAGCGGCCTTCCGGGATCCGTAGGGTCCCGCGCTCGGTGAGTCGGTCCGCGTACGCGATGAGGCCGTCCATGGCTTCCACCGTCTTCGCGGATCCGCGACGCCGGCTGATCTCGATCAGTCGCCGCGCGCCGGTGTTGAGCGCAGCCAGCTGGGCGTCCAGGTCGCCGGAGCGCTCTTCGGGGGTCCGCACGTTGGCCAGGATGGTCTGCCACAGCGCCTCGTTCCTGACGCCGGCGGTGAAGAGCCGAACGGGGGGGATTCGCAAGCCTTCCTCGAAGATCTCCCGCGCCAGGGGCATGGACCCGGGCGTGGAGCCCCCCACGTCGCTGTGGTGTGCGCGGGACGCCACGTACCCGAGAAGGCCGGCGCCCTCGTCATGGACGGGCGCCACCAAAGTGATGTCGGGGAGATGCGTGCCCCCATGGAACGGGTCGTTGAGGCAGACCACGTCACCCGGCGCCAGCGCGCCGACCGCCTCCAGAGCCGCCTCGACGCTCATGGGCATGGCGCCCAGGTGCACGGGCATGTGGTCCCCGAGCGCCACGGCCCTTGCCCGAGGGTCGAACAGGGCGCACGAATAGTCCCTGCGCTCCTTGATGTTCGGAGAGAAGGAGGCCCGCCTGAGCGCGGCCCCCATCTCCTCGGCCAGGGCGGTGAACAGGTGGCGGTACACCTCGAGCGTCACGGGGTCGAGGACAGGGGTCTTGGGCATGGATGGCGTTTGGTCGGAGGTCTCAACATGGTTACGTTATACGGCTGAGGCCTACGCCAAAACCAGGTGTCGGCCCAGGACAGAGACATGACGGAGGGAGATTTTGTCCAAAGAGAAGCTTCTGGATCGCGCGCGGGACGAGCTGTTCAGCCATATCAACCGGTGCGGCGTCCTGCAGGCGGCTGAGGAAGATCAGCGGCATTGGATGGACGAGACCATCGAATATCTGGGTGAGCGTTACCCGGATCTGACGGACCGCGAGCTCCGAGGCCTTCACGAGATCGGGACCCGTTTCTGCCGACCCGCCATCGCGCACGGCGCGGGCAACTCGGCCAAGAAGATGGAGGACGCGGGCGTCGCCTGACCTCACGGGTCACGTCTCCCGAAGTCCCACACGGAGCGGGGCGTCGCGCCGAGCGCGACGCCCCGCTCCGTTTTTTGTCGCCCTGCCGCGCCGCCGCGCCTCCGCCACCACGGGTGGCGTCCGCGGCCGCGTGCCGATATACTCCCGGCCAATTTTTTCGTCGGACATGGGGGAGGCCGTGGGGGAAGCGCTACAGCTGGAAAACCGGAAGGAGCTGCTGCGGGCGTACTACGAGGGCCAGCGGATGGAGTCACCGGCGGGTGGCTTCCTCATGGTCCTCCGGGTGCGTCCGGACGAGGGCGGCGGGGCCACGCTGCTCCTGGAATGCAGCGCCTCCTCCCTTCGCTACGAGCTGGAGGTTCCCAAGGCCACCCGGACCGAGAAGAAGAAGGTCAAGGACCAGCTGGCCGAGGGGCGGGAGCCCGCTTGCCCCCGGCACGGGCCCGGTCAGATGCTCACCCGGGCCGGGAAGGACCTGGTGTGCTCGGCCTGTGGCATCTCCTACGGAAGGGCCTGACCCGACGTCGCTTCGCAGGGTGGTAACGCCCTCGACGGAGCATTAATTTCCGGCGTCGAACGCACGCGTCCCACCCGCTTGCCCACCGTCTCGCGGCCGTCGCCGCGACAAGGAGCGCCTCTACATGCCCGAACGGTTCCTCAGCTCGGAGGAATACGACGAACAGGCGCACAAGCTCTACGACGACGGTGATTTCGAAGGGGCCCTCGAGATGCTCAAGGAGGGCCTGACGCTCTACCCGAACGCGGTGGAGCTCTATGTGGGTCTGGGGTACGCGCGACTCGCCCGGGAGGAGTATGCCTGGGCCAGGCACGCCTTCGAGCGCGCCGTGGTCCTGGATCCGGGGCACGAGGACGCCATGGTGGGGCTCGGCGAGACCCTGCTGCGTTTCGGCGAGGGCGCGGAGGCGCTGGCGCTGTTCCAGCGCGTGGCGGAGGCCGGATACGACGACGACCTGGAGCTGATGCTCACCATCGGCCGCGCGCTGTACCGGGCCGCCATGTATCAGGACTGCAGGGACGTGTTCGCCCGGGCGGCGTCCGCCCGTCCGGACAATGCCGAAGCGGCGGCGTCCCTCGGGTACGCGCTGCACCGCCTCGGGGACGACGTCGGGGCGGGTCGACAGATCAGGCGGGCGCTGCGCCTGGACCCGGACCTCCACGAAGCCAGGATCTATCTCGGCCATCTCCTGTACGACCGGGGCGACTGGGAGGCGGCGCTCAGGGAGCTAGAGCGCGTACCTCCGCCCGAGCACTGGGATCCTCTGGCCGTCTGGCGTCTCATCGAGCTCAAGCGGAGTCTCTGGCATCTCGACTCCGGCGATGCGCACCTCGTCCCCTGGGAGGAGCGGCTCAGGGACCTGGAGGAGATGGAGGATCCGGTGGATCGCCTTCTGGCCGAGATCGAGTCGCGGGCGTTGGATACGGCCGATCTGCGGGACCCGGGGCAGCTGGAGCTCTTCGAGGGCTGGACCGGCTCCACGGAGACGCATGTCGTGCGCTTGAGCGACGGCCGGCGGATACGCGGGACGTGGGTCGACATCTTGAGGCAGATGCGGGACCTGGCCGGGTTCTCCCACGAGAGCCTTGGCCGATACATGCGACGCCTGGCGGAGCGGTGGCACGAGCAGAGCGGACTCGAGATCCCCTTCGGTGATCCAGAGACCTTCCTGTGCAGCGCCATCGCCGCCGGGCTCATCAGACTGGAATCGGAGCAAGACGACGGATGACGGTATCCCAGGATGTGCTGACGTCCTTCCACCGGGTGTTGGTGGAGGAAATCCGGAACAAGCGGCCCGAGTACCTCAAGGGGCCGTTCACCGTGGCGGAGATCTACCAGGATCTGGTGCCCTATCCCACGCACCGCGACCGCATCGGCGTGGAGATGAACGGGGACTACGAGGACGCCCTCATTCGCCTGCTGGCCGGGGAAGGCGGCTACCTGACCCTGGAGTCGGAGCACGCCTTGAAGCAGCTTCGCTCGGAGCTCCAGTCGAAGAACCCGAATACCGGGGTCTACCGCGAATACGCCGCCGTGGATGTCCGCTTGAATCAGGCGGGGCTGAACGGGGGCTCGGTTGCCACCCCGGACGCCGGGCGAGGCGGAGCCGGGTCGGCGGACGCACCGGTCCGGTCTACGGAACGCCATGCAACGCCCGGGGCATTGGTGGAGGACGTGGCGGCGGACGACGTCGCACCCGCCGCCGAGGGGAAGCCTTGTCCATGGTGCCGGGCTCCGCTTCCGGTTCGCGACGACCTGAACTTCTGCCCGTACTGCGGCTCCGACATCCACGCCGAGCCGTGCGCCGCCTGCGGTCACGAGCTGGAGCCGGGTTGGCGCTTCTGCATCGCGTGCGGCGCCGAGCGGACCTCCTGAGAAGGCGGCGGGCCGCGGTGGTCGCGCTGGTGGCCACCTTCTTCGCCGCGGGGTGCGGCGACGGAGAATCCGACCTGCCGCCGGACGGGCGACTTCAACGTGAGTTGGGCCTCGAGCCCTCGGACGTGGTCCACCAGGTGGTGCTCCACGGAGGCATGCCCGGGGCCCTGGACCCCGTGGAAGCCACCGTGGCGCCCGGCGACTATCTGCAGTTCGTCACCGCCGACTCCTGGATCCACGAGGTCTCCTTCGACCCCGACAGCCTGACCGTGCCTGGAAGGGCGTTCATGGATGGCCTGGACCAGATGGCGTCTCCCCCGCTGGTGTCCCGCGGGAGCCGGTTTGTGGTCTCCTTCGAAGGCGCGCCCCCCGGGCGGTACCCGTACCTGGTCCTCGGCAACGGCGCCCCCAAGCGAGGCGCCGTGGTCGTGGAGGCCCCCGAGACCCCATGAGGCCTTCCGGCCTCGGCTTCCATGGGCGCGGGTCCGCCGCATGGAGGCCACTCCGCCGGCTCCCCCCTCCGCGGCGCGAGGCGGCTCATGAGTGGAAATCGCGCCGGGGTTGGTTTAATCTCGGGGGCTGGTCACCCCTCAACCCGGAAGGACATGCCAAGGATCGCCCTCATCCCCGGTGACGGGATCGGAACCGAGGTCCTCGCCGAAGCGCGGCGCGTGCTCGAAGCTTGCGCGGCAGCATCGGGCACCGACTACGAGCTGGTGGACTGGGATCTCGGAGCCGATCGGTACCTCCGGGACGGCGTCACCATCACCGACGACGAGTTCCGATCGTTGGCCGAGGACCACGACGCCGTGCTTCTCGGGGCCCTCGGCGATCCCCGGGTCCCGGGCAACGAGCACGCCAAGGATATCCTCCTGGGCATGCGGTTCCGGCTGGACCTCTATGTGAACTTCCGGCCGTGCACGCTGCTCTCGCCGGAGCTTTGCCCCCTCGGGGACGTCGACCCGGACCTGAGCCTGGAGATCTTCCGCGAGAACACGGAAGGCGAGTACACGGGGATGGGAGGCACCTTCAAGCAGGGGACACCGGACGAGCTGGCCATCGAGGAGAACATCGCGACGCGCAAGGGCGTGGAGCGGATCGTCCGTGCCGCGTTCGAGCATGCCCGCCGGCGCGGCCGGGAGCGTGTGACCCTGGTGGACAAGGCCAACGCCATGAGGCATGTGGGGGGGCTCTGGCGCCGCACGTTCGCGGACGTGGCGGCGGAGTTCACGGACATGGAGACCGACGCCATGTACGTGGATGCCATGGCCATGGACCTGGTACGGCGACCGGAGCGCTACCAGGTCATCGTCGCCCCCAACCTCTTCGGCGACATCATCAGCGACCTGGCGGCGGAGATCACCGGCGGGCTCGGCCTGGCTCCGTCCGCCAACATCCACCCCGGACGCCACGCGCTCTTCGAGCCCGTCCATGGCTCGGCCCCCGACATCGCTGGACAGGGGAAGGCGAATCCGCTGGGCGCCATCCGCTGCGTCGGCCTGTTGCTGGAGCACTTCGGCGACACCGCAGGCGCGGAGCGCGTGCACGATGCCGTGGTGGCCTCCATTCGGGAGGGGGCGGCCACCCCGGATCTGGGGGGCACGCTGAGCACGTCGCAGGTCGGCGATTGGATCGTCGAGCGGGTGCGCGGCTGAGGGGATGAGCAGAAACCGGGGGCGACCGGCGTCACCCGGGTGAACCGACGCAGGGACCGGGGGTAGGCCCGGGTCCCCACCAAGCACAACCAGCGATCACCAACGGATTCAGAGGATTCATGGCCACCCAAGGACACTCTCGAGACGTCGTCATCCTTTCGGGGAAGCGCACCGGCTTCGGCACCTTCGGAGGAAGCCTGAAGGACTTCACCGCCACCGATCTGGGGGCCTTCAGCGGGAAGGCCGCCATCGAGGCGGCGGGACTCACCCCGGACCAGGTGGATCACACCTTCTACGGCAACGCGCTCCAGACCTCCGCCGATGCCATCTACCTGGCCCGGCATGTCGCCCTCAAGGCCGGCGTGCCTCAGGAGCGTCCGGCCCTCACCGTGAATCGTCTGTGCGGATCGGGCTTCGAGGCCATCGTCCAGGGTGCCAAGGAGATCGTCCTCGGGGAGGCCAACGTGTGCCTTACGGGTGGGACCGAGTCCATGAGCCAGGCCCCTCACGTGGTGCGGGGCGCCCGGTGGGGGCAGGCTCTTCGCCTCGGGCCCGCCGGCAACCAGTTCGAGGACATGCTCTGGCAGTCGCTCCTGGACACCAACTGCGACCTCACCATGGCGCAGACGGCCGAAGAGCTCGCCGACCGGTACGGAGTGACCCGTGAAGAGGCCGACGAGGTCGCCCTGCTGTCGCAGCAGCGGTCCAAGGCGGCCTGGGATGCCGGGTACTTCGACGCGGAGATCGCGCCGGTCACCGTGAAGACCCGGAAGGGTGAGGTGGAGTACGCCGCAGACGAGCACATGCGGCCGGACACCACCATGGAGACCCTCGGTCGGCTGCGTCCCTACTTCCGGAAGGACGGGCTGGTGACGGCAGGGAACGCCAGCGGTATCGGCGACGGCTCTGCCAGCGCCGTGCTCGCGGGCGCCGACTGGGCGGAGGCCCAGGGCCTGAAGCCCATCGGCAGGATCGTCTCGTGGGGGTTCGTGGGCGTCGAGCCGCGGGTGATGGGCATCGGCCCGGCTCCGGCGGCCCGTCTGGCCCTGGAGAAGGCGGGGCTGTCGCTGGAGGACATGGACCTGGTGGAGGTCAACGAGGCTTTCGCGCCCCAGTACAAGGCCGTGGAGAAGGAGCTGGGCCTGGACCCCGAGAAGACCAACGTGAACGGTGGTGCCATCGCCATCACGCACCCCCTGGCGGCATCGGGCGCCCGAATCACCATCCACCTGGTGCACGAGCTGCGGCGTCGCGGCGGGAAGTACGCCCTGGGCTCGGCGTGCATCGGCGGCGGACAGGGTGGCGCGGTGATCGTCGAGGCTCTTTGAGGCAGGGACAGCGCCTGACGTGAGTCTTGCGTGAGTATGTGTTGAGTATCTCTTGAGTATCTATCACGGAGAGGAAACTTGAGCATCCAGAAAGTGGGCGTCGTCGGCGCCGGACTCATGGGCAGCGGCATCGCGGAAGTCGCCGCCACGCGCGGCTTCGACGTCATCGTTCGCGAGGTCGATCAGGCCTCGGCGGACAAGGGGCGGGGGCGGATCGAGAAGTCCCTCGAGCGCGCCGTCTCCAAGGAGAAGATCTCCGCGGAGGACAGGGATGCCGCCCTGGGTCGTCTGAGCTTCACCACCAAGGTGGCGGACCTGGCCCCGTGCGACATCGTCATCGAGGCCATCGTGGAGGACCTCGAAGTGAAGAACGCGCTCTTCGGGGAGCTGGACGGCCTCTGCGGCCCGGACACCATCTTCGCGTCGAACACGAGCTCGCTGACCATCACGGACATGGCGGCGCACACCGACCGCTCCGATCGGTTCGTCGGGCTCCACTTCTTCAACCCGGTGCCGTTGATGAAGCTGGTGGAGGTGGTGCGCACCATCGCCACCAGCGACGAGACCGTCGAACGGGCCTTCGCCTTCGCTAACAAGCTCGGCAAGGGG
>CAYGKI010000060.1:0-12246 GCA_964350235.1 uncultured Gemmatimonadaceae bacterium
GCCGCGGATGGCGGCGGCCATGAGCGGCCATATCTCCTGGGGCTCCCAGGGGGTAAGGGTCACCGCGGTCCCGGGGACGTAGTTCTCCAGGTGGAGCTGAAGGGCCTGGGGATCGGCGTGGGTGGGCCCGTCTTCTCCGGTCTTCATGCCCGCGTGGCCGCACTGGAGGATGAACGGAGTGTACCTGCCCGGCGTGACGTGCTGTCGCATCTGCTGGCTGATGGCGTGCACCCGGGCGGGGATGTGCCCGAGCGGGCTGATGAATGCGCCGTAGGACGCGCCGGCCCCGACGTGCTTTCCGAATCCGGATACACCGGTCAGAATGCAGGCCAGCCCGTCCTCACAGATGCCCCCCATGGTCAGGGTGCGGCTTCCCGGGTTGGCGCGGTGGTGCCAGTAGCCCGGGGCGAAGGCGGAAGATCCCCCGGAGATGGCGGTGGAATCCAGCAGGTCGGCCGCCCCCAGCAGGATGGCGCCTCCGGACCGCTCGTTGAGGTAGCCCAGCACTTTGCCGAGCTGCTTGCGCAGGGGGACGTTGGTGCCCGTCTGGAGGCGGAGAGGTTCCGGGGTGGCCCCCGGTGCACAGGCGTCGTACAGCCCATCCAGGTTCGGGGCGCCCTCCCGGGGGGTGAGGCGCCGCCCGTCCAGGCGTGCCCGAGCGTTTTCCAGGCGGCCGGCCATGGTCCTGGCCACGGAGACGGCCTCGCGCTCCAGGAGGGACCGGACCATACCCAAGGTTTCCCAGTGACAGGCCTCCACCGCTTCCAGGTCGCCCGGGTCGGGCGGGGCGGGGAGAGCATCCACGGCATCGCCCAGGAGGGGTCGCAGCGTCTCCACGTAGGCGGCGCTTCCCATGGCGTGGCCGCCACCGTGGGACTTCTTCCCGGAGATCCCGTACCGCCACCCCTTCTCCGTGCGGTAGACGATGGCAGTGGGCTGTCCGTTGTCGAGCTGGAGGGCGCTCCGCTGGCCGGTCAGCACCTGGCCCATGTCGAAGCCGTCGGCCACGTGTACCACGTTCCAGTCGTGGAGATAGAAGAACTCCATGGGATCCCACTGCACGTAGTCGCCCGGCTCCGCACCCTCCCTGGTGACCCGGTCCGAGTCGATGGACGCCTGATTCCAATCCAGGTGGCAGATGGCGTTGGACAGGCCCGATGATCCCGCCGCGGCCACCGACTCGTAGACGCGACCGGGGGTGAGCCCACCTTCTCCCTCGAGCATGTGGATACGGGGCGCATTCGATCCGAAGTAGTCGGCGGCCGCGAAGGCCAGGCCGATGGAGGCGCCCATGCCCACGCCCGAGGGGCCCGTGGCGATGCGGAGGAACGGGGTCATGGGGGTGGGGTGGCCGTCCAGGGGCTTGGCGGCCAGGGACCGGAAGAGCGGGGTGGGGTGGGTGGGGTTCCTGCGAAAGCCCAGGAGGTCCTCCCATCTCAGTCGGAGGCGGTCCTCGGAGGGGAGGAGCCCGGGCGCTCCGATCCGGGCCAGCTCGTCCCGCAGGGCCCACATGGCGTACAGCCCGGTGGCCTTGTGCCCAGCGGCGAAGCAGAGGAGGTCCTGGTCGTCCCGGTTCGGGTCGCCCAGATCGTAGTCCATGGCGTCGAACAGGGCGGCGGTCATGATCCGGCCGGCGGAGATCGAGCCGCCGGGATGGCCGGACTGGGAGAAGTTGAACTGGATGGCCACCAGGGCCCGGTAGACGAGGTCCACGTACTCCAGGTCCGCGAGCACGTCCGCACCCAACAGGTCCGGGTCGGCGCGGTCGATGTCCAGCCAGGCTGCGCGTCGGGGTCCGAAGGGTCGGGTCATGGATGGTGCTCCGAAGCAGGGTCGGCTGAGCGGCGGTGGAGGAAGGGGGAGAGAATGCGTTTTCGATGCGCCGGATACAAGATGGTCGGCCCTTGCGCCGTCGTTTCGGGGAGGGATCTTCCGGGCCATGGATCTCACCGCCCCGGGCTCGCCGCTCACCGAGCTCGCCGCCGCCTATCTACAGCTCGCCGTCACCCTCGGCCTCGTCTGGCTGTGCTGGGTTCTGCACGGGCGCTACGGGAAGCGCTACTTCGGCATCTGGGCGTTGGCCTGGGCCATCTACGCCTTACGGGTGATGGCCATCGTCACCTTCCTCCAGACAGGCGTGTCCTGGTGGCTCTTCTGGCATCAGGTCACCACGGGCTGGACGGCGTTGGCCCTGCTCTGGGCCGCCCTGGTCTTCTCGCAGAACCTGGAGTGGCGCCGTGGCTACCTGGCGCTGGTCCTTCTGCCCGTGGCCTGGTCCTACGTCGCCATCTACGTCCTCGAGAGCTTCCTGTGGGCCGCGGGCCCCATGGTGGCATTCCTCAGCGTGACCACCGCGTGGACGGCGTGGGCCTTCCATCGCTACGACCGCCTGGTGCGCTCACCGGCCGCCCGCCTCCTGGTGGTGGTCCTGGCCCTCTGGGCGCTGCACCACCTGGACTATCCGTTCCTTCGGGCCCAGGGGATGTGGAATCCCTGGGGGTACTATCTGGACATCGTCTTCCAGGCGGGAACCGGTCTCGGGATCCTGTTCCTGGTCCTGGAGGACCTGGATCAGGGCCTTCGGACGCTGACGGCCCTCTCCTCCGAGCTCCAGGGCGCGCCCCGTCGGGAGGAGACGACCACCGAGGCGGTGGTCCGTCGAGCCCTGGGGCTGCGGGGCGTGCACGGGTCGGCCCTCTACCTCAAGGGCGGAGAGCCCGCCGGACCCGACGTGGTGGACGCCGGAGGGGTCGGCCGACCGGGGCGTCCGCCGGGCAAGGGGGACGGGCACGGGCGCTTCGTGCACGGAGCGGGTGTCTCGGCGCTCTGGCCCTTCGAGCGACCGCCACGGACAGCCCTGGAGAGTGCCAGGCGGGTCAGCGAGACCGGTGTGCCCGTGGCGCTCAGCGATCCGGGCGCAGGTGGGGCCGGGGCGTCATGGAACCATGCGTACACCGCGGCGCTCCCCATCCTCCGGGAGGAAGAAGTGGTGGGCGCGCTGGTGGTGGTGGGTGAGGCGCGCGACCCGTTCACGGTCCTGGACAATCGTTTCCTCCTGGCGTTCGGTCAGCAGGTCGGTGCTTCGTTGGCCAACGAGCGCCTGCACCGTAGCCTGGAGGATCGCACCGCCGAGCTGGAGCGACTCCAGGCGCGCATGGTCCGCCAGCACGAGGAGGAGCGGAACCGCCTCTGGCGGGAGCTCCACGACGAGACCGCCCAGGTGCTCGCCGCGCTCAATATGCAGCTGGGCATGCTCCAGGAGCGCGCCGACCCGACCTTCGCGCCGGCGCTGGGTCGCGCGAAGGACCTCCTGGGTGAGGGCATACGGAGCATCCGGAGCGTCACCCGGAACCTGCGACCCATGGCCCTGGACGACCTGGGGCTGGTGCCTTCCCTGAGGGCCCTGGTGCGGGATTTCCGTGAGCAGGGGGCCATCGAGGTCGAGTTCACGTGTGCCGAGGGCCGACTCCCGCCCCTCACCGCCGATGCGGAAGTCGCGCGCTACAGGACACTCAAGGAGGCGCTGGCCAACGCCGTCCGGCACGCGGGAGCAACCCGGGTCGAGGCTCGCCTGCGCATGACGGAGCACGGAGCCGAACTCACCGTCGAGGACGACGGGAAGGGCTTCAGCGACGACGACGCCAGCAAGCTACGGAGCAGGGGTGGCCTGGCGGGGATTCGGGAACGGATCGTCGCCCTCGGGGGTGACTTCGAGATGGGCAACAACTCGGACGGTGGCGCGCGTGTGCGCGTCCTCGTTCCCACCGACACGGGAGCTGGACAGGGTGAGTGACGAGACGATTCGCGTGATGATCGCCGATGACCACGCCGTGGTGCGCCAGGGCATCCGCAACGTCCTCGAGCAGGTGGAAGGCCTGGAGGTCGTGGGTGAGGCCGGGGACGGCGACAGCGCCCTGGAGCTGGCAAGGGAGCTCCGGCCCGACGTGGTGCTTCTGGACGTCACCATGCCCGGGCGCACCGGGCTCGAGGTCACCCGGGAGCTACGTGCCGACGAGGTCGAATCCGCGGTCCTCATCCTGTCCATGCACGACGACCCGGAGTACGTCCTCCAGGCCGTCCGGGCGGGCGCCGACGGCTACGTTTTGAAGGACGTGACGCCCGCCGAGCTTCGGAAGGCCATCCAGACGGTACACGAGGGAAGGGAATACTTCGCCGAGCGGGTCACGCACCAGCTCAGCGTGGGCCTCCGCGCCGAGCTCGAGCGGGAGCAGAGGAAGAGCCGCCTGGAGAGCCTTACGGCGCGGGAGACAGAGGTGCTGGTCCTGGTGGCCGACGGGCTCACCAACCGGGAGATCGCCGAGCGGCTGGAGATCTCGCCGCGGACGGTGGAGACCCACCGGGAACGCCTGATGACCAAGCTGCGCATCCGGACGGTGGCGGGCCTCACCCGCTTCGTCGTCGAGGAAGGCCTGGACCAACCCTAGGCCCCGGGCCCGGCGGTCACGCCCCGGGGTCCTCCGCGGCCTTGGTGTGGATCACAACCCCGGCGCTCAGCGTGCGGTGCACCGGGCACCGGTCCGCGATCTCCATGAGGCGGGCCCTCTGCTCCCCGGTCAACGGACCCTCAAGACGTATCTCGCGCTCCAGGGCGTCCATCCGTGCCTCCCTGCCTTCACAGGCCTTCTCGTCTCGAGCGTGGATCTTCTGGTGCGTCAGGCGAACCGTGGCTTCCTCCAACGGCCATCCTTTGCGCGTGGCGTACATCCTCAAGGTCATGCTGGTACAGGCGCCCAGACCGGCGGCCAGCAGGTCATAGGGCGTAGGGCCCAGGTCCGTGCCTCCCACGGATGACGGCTCGTCGGCCAGCAGCGCGTGCCCGCTCGCCCGGATCTCCGTGAGGTAGCCGTCGGATCCGGTTCGCGTGAAGACCCGCGGATCCTCCGGCTTAGCCACCGCCTCGGGTCGTTCCGGGGTGGGCAGATACCTGCCCGCCCAGGCGGCCAGCACGTCCCCTACGTACCGCGCGTCGTCCTCGGCGAGCAGGAGGTGGTCTGCGGCGTCCAACGACACGAAGCTCTTCGGATGTCGGGCGGCCTCGTAGATCAGCGCCGCGTTCTCGATCCCCACCACCTGGTCCACGGGTGAGTGCAGCACCAGGAGCGGACGCTTCAGGGTGCGGAGGGTCTCCTCCATCCGCCGTCCCTCGATGTCGCGAAGGAAGGCACGGCTGACCGTGAACGCGCGTCCGGCGATCTGCACCTCCGCGCTGCCCTCCGCTTCGATCACGCCCAGGCTGTCTCCGAAGAGGTGGGTCACGTGGGCCGGGTCGAAGGGGGCGCCCACGGTGGCCACGGCCCGGCAGGAATCGATGCGCCCGGCGGCGGCCAGGACGGCGGCACCACCCAGGGAATGTCCCAGGAGGATGCTCGGTCCTTCGAGCTCCCGCTCCATGTGGGCCGCGGCGGCGAGCAGGTCGTCGATGTTCGAGGCGAAGGTGGTGTCGGAGAAGTCGCCCTCGCTCTCCCCGAGCCCGGTGAAGTCGAACCGGAACACGGCCAGTCCCGCCTGGGTGAGCGCGCGCGTGATGTGCCGCACCGGCTTCAGATCCTTCGAGCAGGTGAAGCAGTGTGCGAACAGCACGCAGGCGCGGACGTCTCCGTCGGCGGGGATGGACAGTCGGGCGCTCAGCGCGTCGCCGTGCGCGCCCTGGAAGGTGATGGCCTGGTCACGCATGATCTGTGAGATTCCGGGGAAAGCGGTGGGGCGCGGGGCGCGCCCCGAAGGAGGCGGACATGGGGAAGAACCGCGGGGCAGGCCCTGGCGTTCCCCGTGGCGGGATTTGTCTTCCGCCGGCCGGACCACCCATATTGGCCGCTTCGCCCCTAAGCGAACGTTCGAATCCACAGCCGTGACGGAACCCAACCTCCTCGGCGTCTGCGCCGCCGCCTTCATCGCCGTGCTCGCACTGCTCTCGGTGCTGGCGGGGATGATCCGCGCCCTGACGGCACTGTTTCCCCCACCCGAGTCCAGCGACCCGGCGCTCGTAGCCGCCATCTCCGCTGCAGCCGCTCGGGCTTATCCGGGTATGGCCGTCAAGTCTATTCAGGAACAACGATGATCTTCACCGAATCTCCCCGGCGCGTGCGCGTCATGTTCACCCCCTTCCGAGACGGATTGCAGAGCACGTTCGGAGGCAAGGTCAGGCTCGAGGACTTCCTGCCGGCCATGGAGGCCTCCGCCGAGTTGGGGATTCGGCACTTCGAGTTCGGGGGCGGGGCACTCTTCCAGGCGCCGCTCTTCTACCTCGGGCGCAACCCGTTCGAGAACATGCGGAAGATGCGCCAGGCGGTGGGGCCCGACGCGGATCTCCAGATCCTCACCCGCTCCGTCTCCGGGGTGACCCTCACCACCCAGTCCCCCGAAGCGCTGGCCCTCCAGGGTCGCCTCATGGCCGCTGCGGGGACCACGTGGGACCGGAACTTCGACTACATGAACGACGTCCGGAACCTGGTCCGCACGGGCAAGCCCATCGTCGACGCGGGCATGCACCACCAGGCGGTGATCGCCCTCATGGGGCTGCCGTTCCACTCCGACACGGTGCACACGCCCGAGTTCTACATCGAGATCGGTCGGAAGCTCCTGGCCAGCGACATCCGGATCGACAGCATCTGCCTGAAGGACGCGAGCGGGACCACGGACCCGGCGACCATCTACCACACCGCTGTGGGGCTGAAGAAGATCATGCCTCCCGAGATGCCGCTGTGGATGCATACCCACGACACGGCGGCCACCGGCGTCGCGTGCTACATGGCGGCCATCCATGGTGGGGCCGACGGCGTGGACCTGGCCATCCGGCCGTTGGCGGCAGGCACGTCCCAGCCCGATGCCAGGGCGTTGGCCCACGCCCTGAAGGGGACCGGGTACAGCCTGGACATGGATGTGAGCGGGCTCTCCGAGATCGAGTCCATGCTCGAGGAGTCGCTGTCCGACTACGCGTTCAATCCCACCACGACCACGCCGGACGCGCGGGTGCTGGGCTTCCCCATGCCCGGCGGCGCCATCGGGCCCAACGTGCACATGATGGAGAAGGCGGGGATTCTCGACCGGTACAGCGAGGTGTTGGCCGAATTCCCGGTGGTGGTGGAGGCCGGTGGAGCCTGGACCAGCGTCACGCCCGGCAGCCAGCAGTACTGGCTCCAGGCGTTCAACAACGTGCTCTACGGGCGCTGGGAGAAGATCGACGCCGGCTACGGGAAGGCCGTGCTCGGATACTTCGGGCGCACCCCGCTGCCACCGGACCCCCAGGTGGTGCAGAAGGCCGCGGAGCAGCTAGAGATGGAGCCCTTCGACGGCGATCCCCTGGATCCGGCGCCCAACAACATTCCCGAGGCCCGCGCGGCGCTGGAAGAGCGGGGACTCGCCCTCGACGACGAGAACGTGTTCCTCGTCCTGGCTTCCATGGTCCCCGGGAAGCGCATGGACGTCAACGAGGGAATCCGGCTGCTCACGGGAAAGGCGCGGATCGACATCCCGCTGAAGAGCGAGGCGCACGAGGCCACCGCGAAGCCGGGGGCTTCATCCAGCTCCACGAACGGGGCGCATCCCGTGGCACCGGTGGCCGCCGGGCCGCTTACCACCCGGTGCACGGTGCAGGAGGGCGGAAAGACACGCACCTTCACCGTGACCCTGGAGCCCGTGGCGTCGGGAGGGAACGGCGTGGCCGCGACGCCCCAGGCCAGCACGGCGCCCGCGCCGGCGGCCGTAGGCACCCCCGCCGGCGGCACGGACGTCTATTCGACGTTCGCCGGGGCGGTGGAGATCGTGGACATCAAGGTCGGCGTCGGTGACAAGGTGGCCGACGGCGACGTCATCGCCGTGGTGGAGGCCATGAAGGCCACCCACGACATCCGGTCGCCGGCCGCCGGGACCGTGTCCGCCGTCCACGCGAAGGTCGGAGACGAGGTCGACAGCTCCACGCCCATCGTCACCGTGGCCTGAGCGAACGCCCGTGGACGTCCTCAACGAGCTGTTCGCCCAATCGGGACTGGCGTCTCTGTCTCTGGGCAACGCGGTCATGTTCGCCGTGGCCGGCACGCTCATCTATCTCGCGGTGACGCGCGGGTACGAGCCGCTCCTCCTCATTCCCATCGGCTTCGGTGCGCTGCTGGCCAACCTGCCGCAGGCGAACATGGGATCCTACGCCGACGGCATCATGGGTGTGATCTACGACGCGGGGATCCGGACGGAGCTTCTGCCTCCGCTGATCTTCCTGGGCGTCGGGGTGCTGACGGACTTCCGTCCGCTGCTGGCCAGGCCGCTCACGTTCCTGCTGGGCGCCGCCGCGCAGGTCGGGATCTTCATCGCCGCCCTGGCCGCCGCCTATCTCTTCGGCTTCACCCCCCAGGAGGCGGCCGCCATCGGCATCATCGGCGGCGCCGACGGCCCCACCTCCATCTTCATCACCATCCAGCTGGCGCCGCACCTGCTGGGCGCGGTGGCGGTGGCGGCGTACAGCTACATGTCGCTGGTGCCCATCATCCAGCCGCCCATCATGAGGCTCCTCACCACGAAGAAGGAGCGGGCCATCGACATGCCTCAGGCCCGTGCCGTGTCCAAGGCCACCGTGGTGCTCTTCCCTGTGGTCACGGGGATCGTGGCTTCGCTGGCCATCCCGTCCAGCGCCCCGCTCCTGGGGCTGCTCATGTTCGGCAACCTGATTCGCGAGTCGGGCGTCACCGAGCGGCTCAAGAAGACGGCGGGCGGCCCCATGATCGACATCGTGACCATCCTGCTCGGTCTCGTGGTGGGAGGGACCATGGGGGCGGAGAACTTCCTCACCGTCCAGACCCTGGCCATCCTCGCCCTGGGTGCGGTGGCCTTCGCCTTCAGCACCGCGGGTGGGATCCTCTTCGCCAAGCTCTTGAACGTCTTCCTGTCCGACGGAAGCAAGATCAATCCGTGCATCGGCGCCGCGGGCGTCTCGGCCGTGCCCATGTCGGCCCGGGTGGTCCAGCAGTTCGTGTCGGACGAGACGCGGGGAAGGGTCAATCCGCTCATGTCCGCCATGGGCCCCAACGTGGCGGGCGTCGTGGGCTCCGCCGTGACCGCGGGCGTGTTCCTGGCCCTTCTCGGCTGAGCCTCTAGCGATTCAGCCGCTCGGCCAGCGCCTCGGCGCGGGCCACGCCGGCCCTGAGGTCGTCGCCGCGGAAGCCCCGTCGCCCGAGGTACGCCCGTAGCCGGCGCTGCGCCCGCGCGCGCTCGGGGTTCGCCCCCGGGGAGACCAGGGCGGCGAGGACCGCGGATCCCTGCCGAGCCACCCATCCTTCGGCGATTTCGGCGGCGAGAGCGCGGTCGCTCACGCCTTCTTCCCGGAAGACCTCCGACACCACGTGGTCCGCGGTGGACGCATCCACGCCCTTGCCTCGCAGCTCGGCGCGCAGGGCCCCCCGGCCTCGCGGACGATGCCGGAGCCGATCGCGCACGAAGGCCGCCGAGACGCTGGCGTCGTCCAGCAGGCCGCGGTCGCTGAGGCCGTCGAGGCATGCCTCGATGCGCTCCGGCTCGTGTCCTTTCGTCCTCAGCTTCCGCTGAAGCTCTCGTCGCGTGCGAGCGCGATAGGAGAGGAGATTCAGGGCGGCTTCACGGACCCTCACGTCGGCGTCCAGGTTCAGCAGGTGGCGCTTCCGTTCTGGGGTGAGGGCGTCTCCGACCCCCACCTTCGCCCGCTCGAACGCCTCCAACGTGACCTCCAGGGGATCTCCCTCGTCCAGCGAGAGCCGGACCAGGAGCCCCCGGCGGCCCGCGGAGGTCACCTCGGTGATGCGCGGCGCTCCGTGACGGGGCGGGTTGGACATTCGAGGGTCGGAGGGCAAGGTGGACGGGGCTGGGGTTCGGTCGGTGGGGGAGCTGGGTCCGGACGACCCGGAAGTTATCCAATGCGTTGTCCCGTGGGGCACCGGACTCACCTCGGGCCTTTCCATTCGACCACCGGGTTGCTCATATGAGGAGGTCCGCGGCCGAGGATGTCCGCGGCGCAGGTCCGTTTCCAACCGAGCAAGGAGCGAGCGAGATGGCCGGCAAGTTCTTCACCCGAAACGAGCACAACGTGGAGCGCGTCCTTCGCGTCGTCCTGGGTATCGGGCTCATCAGTCTCGTGTTCGTCGGACCCCGGACCATGTGGGGTTGGCTGGGGCTGATTCCGCTGGCGACGGGTCTCTCCGGGGTCTGTCCGGCCTACAGCCTCCTCGGGATCAGCACCTGCCCCAGAAAGACCGGGGCCTGAAGTGGGACGCTCCCTCGCAGGCAGGACCGTCTTCATGACGGGTGGCTCCCGAGGGATCGGCCTGGCCATCGCCAGGCGCGTGGCCCGGGACGGCGCCAACGTCGTCATCGCCGCCAAGACCGTCGAGCCGCATCCCAAGCTTCCAGGCACCATCCACACCGCCGCGAGGGAGATCGAGGAGGCGGGCGGCCAGGCCCTCGCCGTGCAGTGCGACATCCGGCACGAGGAGGAGGTGGCCGCCGCCGTGGATGCCGCGGTGGGGCGATTCGGTGGCATCGACGTGCTGGTGAACAACGCTTCGGCCATCAGCCTGACGCCCACCCTGGAGACGCCCATGAAGCGGTTCGACCTCATGCACGAGGTGAACGCGCGGGGGACGTTCCTCTGCTCGAAGGTAGTGGTCCCTCATCTCAAGAGGTCGGAGAACCCGCACATCCTGACGCTGGCGCCGCCGTTGAACATGAGTCCCCGCTGGTTCGGCGCCCATCTGGCCTACACCATGGCAAAGTACGGGATGTCCATGTGCACGCTGGGGATGGCGGAGGAGTTCCGGGCGGACGGGATCGCCGTGAACGCGCTCTGGCCGAGGACCATCATCCACACCGCCGCGTTGAAGCTGCTGCCGGGCGTGGACGTGAGCAGGTGCCGGACGCCGGAGATCGTGGCGGATGCGGCGCATGCCATCCTGACGCGTCCGTCCAGGGAGACCACCGGTCGGTTCTTCATCGATGAGGAGGTGCTGACGGAGGAGGGCGTGACGGATTTCGACGGATACGCCGTGGATCCAGCGAAGAAGCCGCGCACCGATCTGTTCCTGGACTGAGTCCTCTGGAGTCGAACCAGTCAGTGATCCATCATCTCCAGGTCCGGACCCGGGGCAAGGGGCTCCACGAGATCACGCGGGCCGTGCAGGACTGCGTCGGACGGAGCGGGATGGATGAGGGGCTCTGTACGCTCATGATCCAGCACACCTCGGCAAGCCTCACCATCCAGGAGAACGCGGATCCTTCAGCGCGGAGGGATCTTGAGGACTGGCTCGAGCGGCACGTGCCCGAGGGGGATCCGCACTTCACGCATACCGCGGAGGGACCGGACGACATGCCGTCGCACATCCGGGCGGCTCTCACCGCCACCACGCTCTCCATCCCTTTCGAGGGTGGGCGCCTGGCCCTGGGGACCTGGCAGGGGATCTACCTGTGGGAGCACCGGAGGCGCGGATCCGTGCGGAGGTGCGTCGTCCACGTGGGTTAGCCGGTCATTCCTTCTGCGCATACCATGCGTTCTCCAGCAGGTCGTGGTACAGGGTGAGCACGCGCCCGTCGTCGAGGACGATGGCGTAGTAGGCACGGGAGATGGGCCGGCGCCACCACTCGTCGTCGATGCGCCATCGCTCACGGATCTGAAGCACCTTGCGCGCGGTCTTCCCCGGAAGGCGCACGAATTCGGGATCGCCACGGTCGTCGGTACGGACGTGGACGGGCTTGGGCTGGCCAAGGGGCCGGAGCTGGGGGCGACGGGGCATGGGAGACGCGTTACGGATCGAAGCGGAGGAGGGCGTGGCGACGCTCGGGGATTCGCGACCACGGATCGAGCTCCACCACCCGATAGAGCGGGGAGTCGCCCAGCCGGAGCTTCAGTTCCTTCACGGCGTCCCTGAGCGAGGGCGGTACGTCGTCCTGGAGCGGGCCGTGCCCCGCGCCTGCACGACCTCCCGCGTCCTTGCGGTCGAAAAGATTCTCCTGGGCCGAAGGGGCGCCGAAATCGGTGATCTCGAAGAAGAGCGTCTCCACGGCCCTGGGGGGCGGGGACAGGGCCATCTTCGCGCGGAGGGGGGCGGCGATTCGTTCCCGAACGGTGGTGGCTTCGCGGAGCGTGGTCTCCACCACCCAGGATCCTCCTCCCTCGAGATGGGCGCCCAGACGGGCACCGATGACGCTTCGCCCACGGCGCGCGGGTCGGGTGAGGGCGCGCTCCACCAGTCGATGGAGGGCGCCATGCAGCGT
>CAYGKI010000061.1:0-3326 GCA_964350235.1 uncultured Gemmatimonadaceae bacterium
GCATAGGGCAGGAGCCCGAGCTCGGCAACCAGCCTCGAGACGAAGACGTCGGCGGCCTCGGCGTTGGAAGCGCGCCACCACACGTTCAACCGACGTAGCCCTTCCAGGACCGCGGGGTCACCGTCGACACCCGGCCGCATGGCGTCGAACGCGCCCCCCGCCAGTCTGTGCTCGAGGAGCCGCTCGTAGTCCAGGCCGAAGAAGAGCCCCACCAGCGCGGACACCACCTTCACCGGGTTGGTCGGGTCGATCATGCACTCGAGCAGGACCCTGAGCTCTCTCAGCTCCTCCTCCATGCCCACCCCCGCCCCCGTGACCTGGACCGGAAGGCCCCAAGCCTCCAGCGCCCGCGCATAGGCTTCGATGGATCGTCGCTGACGGGTGAGGATGAGGAAGGAGCCGGGCTGTCGCTCTCCCAGGTCCACCCGCTCCCGGATCCAGCCGGCAAGCCGTGCGGCGTCGTCCTCCGCGACGGCATCCCGATTCCCGGAATCCGGCTGCACGCCATAGACGAAGACGCCACCCGCACCACGGCCCTCCGCAACGGGGAGGGTGTTCAGAGGCTCGAACGACGCCTGCTCGGCCGTGGCTTCCGCAGGGAAGTAGTCCTCCCTGTCGAACAGCCCGTTCACCAGCTGCCCCACGGGGGGCGTAGAGCGGAAGTTGGTGGTGAGCTCGAGGACGTCACCGAACGCCCGGAACCGCTCCTTCACCATCTGGTAGAGCTGGATGTCCGCGCGCCGGAAGCGATAGATGCTCTGCTTCGGATCTCCGACCACGAAGAGGGCACCGGGGCGGGGGACCATCGTCCGCCAGTCCGCTTCGCCCCCCGCCTCCGGCTCGGACGCCAACAGGAGCATGATCTCCGCCTGGAGAGGGTCGGTGTCCTGGAACTCGTCCACGAGAAGCCGGCGGTACCGGGTGCCCAGCTCGCGCCTCGCGTCGGGGCGGGTTCGGAGCAGCTCGGCCGTGAGGAGCAACAGGTCCTGGAAGTCCAGGCGCCCGGCTCGCCGCCGATAGGCCCAGAAGTCCTGGGCGGCGCGCCGGGCCAGTCGGATGACCAGGGCGTAGCGATGCTCGTACCAGCCGTTGAGGAGTCGATTCGCTGGAGTGCCGCCCACCGCGAAGGCGTTCACGTCGTCACAGAAGGCCTTGGCCATGGCCTTGTCCTTCCATCGCTTCTGCGTGATCCGATGCTCGCCCGAATCCTTGCAGATCGAGGCGAGCGCCTCGAAGAAGGAGGCAGCGCTCTTCCAACCGGTGATCTCGCGCGTGAACCGGAGACTCCGGATCTTCTTCTGCAGGGAGTCCCAGTCGGGATGAGGCACCGTCTCCGGCATGAGCTCCCATCCACGGTCCACCAGCCGCTCCAGCTCCTTACGTACCCTGGCCGTGGCCGACTCGGACGGGGGATGCACATGGTCCGCCGGAAAGTCCACGTCCGGATTCTCCACCAGGACGTCGAACAGATGGTACAGGGCGGACGGGCTGAGGCCCGTGGCCGAGAGCTCTTCCAGAACCGGGTCCTCCTCGCGGACCAGCCGCTCGAGGTAACCCTCCCAGAACTGGCGGCGGAGAGTGATACGCTCGTCAGCCGCCAGCTCCTCGAACCCGGGGTCCAGGCCGATGTCCAGGGGGCGCTCACGGAGGAGGCGTGCGCAGAACGCGTGGATGGTCCCCACGAACGCCTGATCCACATCCCGTAGGGCGACGGCCAGGGAGCCCGGCTCCACCTCGTCTCCGACGTCGGCCGAGTCCACGCGCACGCGGCGCTCGAGCTCGGCCTGGAATCGCTCCTTCAGCTCGGCCGCGGCCTTGCGCGTGAAGGTGACGGCCGCGATTTCACCCACTTGAGCCCGCCCGGACGCGAGGAGCGCCACCATCCGCTTCACCAGCTCGGTGGTCTTGCCGGAGCCGGCGCCCGCCTCGACCAGGAGATTGGCGTCGAGGTGCTCGCTGATCCGGCGCCGGGCCGAGCCGTCGCCAAGCTGAAGGGGAGCGCGCTGTGAGTCGGTCACGGAGGCAATCTGGTCCGGGCACCCCTTCGGGGGAAGGCACGGTACGGTCGGACCCGGGAGCCGCGGCGATTCTGGGTCCCGTGCCACTCCGTGCCATCCGGGAGGCTCGGGCCCGCCTCCCTTCGCTGGCGTGCCACACACCCATGATGCCCCTGACAGGAGCACCGGGAGAGCCGGCCGTGCACCTCAAGCTCGAATGCCTGCAGCCCATAGGCTCCTTCAAGCTACGCGGTGCCGTCAACGCGTTGGCGCTCGCCGACGACGACGCGTTGCGCGAGGGCGCGTACACCGGGAGCGCCGGCAACATGGCGCAGGGCGTGGCATGGGCCGCGCTCCGCCGCGGGGTCGGGTGCCGCGTGATCGTCCCCGAGTCGGCTCCGGCCGCCAAGCTCCGGGCCATCGAGCGGCTGGGCGCCACCGTGGTGCCCGTGCCCTACGAGACATGGTGGGCAGTGTTGGAACAGGGTGGCCACCCCGGCGAGCGCGGGCATTTCATCCACCCCGTGGCCGACGTCGACGTCGTGGCGGGAAACGGCACCGTGGGCCTGGAGATCCTGGAACAGCTTCCGGACGTGCGGGCCGTCCTCGTCCCGTTCGGGGGCGGAGGCCTTGCAAGCGGTATTGCCAGCGCCGTGAAGGCACTCCGGCCGGAGGTCCGGGTGTTCGCCGTGGAGGTGGAGACGGCGGCGCCGTTCCGTGCCTCCTTGGAGGCCGGACGGCCCGTCACCATCCAGAGGCGGCCTTCGTTCGTGGACGGGATCGGGGGGTCGAGCGTCCTCGAACCCATGTGGGCCATGGTGTCCGGCCTCCTCGACGGATCCATCGTCGTGGGCCTGGATCAGGTCAGGACGGCGGTGCGCAGGCTGGTCCGGGACGCCCGGGTGGTCCCGGAAGGGGCCGGCGCGGCGGCCCTGGCCGCGGCACTCACCGGCGGCGCCGGTCCCGGGCCGGTGGTGGCCGTGATCTCCGGTGGAAACATCGACACCCACGTGCTCACGGAGATCCTGTCGTCCGGAGACGGGTCCACAGGCTAGCGCTGGTCTTCGAATCCGCGCACGGCCTTCAGATGCCGGAACGCGGGGTCGAGGCCGTCGGCCGCCCGTTCCTTCGCCCAGGACGCCGGAGGTGACGATACCGAGCCGAAGCCGCTGGTGCGCACCCGACAGATTTCAGCATAGTCGCAGAGCCGGCAGTCGCTCTCGTCGTCGGTGGGCACGAATGCGCCTTGGCCCACCCCCTCCAGCATCAGCCCCACGAGCTCCTCGGCCAGGTGGGACCGGTCACCGGAGTCGATGGCGTGCACGAGCT
>CAYGKI010000061.1:3336-12202 GCA_964350235.1 uncultured Gemmatimonadaceae bacterium
GGGGCGTCCTTCAGGGGCGATCGGGCAAAGCTGTGCACTTGGTGCTCCCCTCTGGGCGTGGGGAAGTGATACTCCCGAGCGACCGCCTGGGCGCCGAGACGGGCCTCCACGGCGTGCGCATAGAGGGCGTGCTGGAGCCGCCGTCCCCCGTGGAACGTGCCCGTCTTCCCGAAGTCCCTCGCCACGCCCGTCTTGTAGTCCACGATCCGGATCCCGTCCATGCCCGCGTCGTCCACCCGATCCACCACCCCGCGGTACAGGATGGTCCCGCCGGGGACCTCCATGCGCACGGGCTCGTCATCGAACCCGAACCCGAGCTCCAGGCGCGCCCACGGGGCCCCGCGCTCACGGACCATCCGGACGAACGACCGGACGTCGTCCCGAAGCGCCGACAGCTCCCGGCGAAGGGTGCCTTCTCCGGGTACGGGAAGCTCGGCCTGGAGCCGGGCGACCTCCTCCTCCAGGCACTCGAGCGCGGCAGCTTCGAACGCGGCGTCCGCATGGGACAGCCCGGCTTCCTTCGCCCCTCGCAGGGTGGTCTCGAAGACCCCGTGAAGCAGGACGCCCCGCTCCCTGTGATCCAGCCATCGGTCCGGATCGGGCTCCGGATCGTCGGGCGGGTAGAGCCCCAGGACGGTCCGGTGGAGGTAGGACAGCGGACAGGCGCCCAGGTCCTGCAGCCTTCCGCTCGACAAGA
Organism: uncultured Gemmatimonadaceae bacterium; assembly: GCA_964350235.1. GTDB lineage: Bacteria > Gemmatimonadota > Gemmatimonadetes > Longimicrobiales > Gaopeijiaceae > JAWLHJ01. Next base: position 4,034 of record CAYGKI010000061.1, read on the forward strand.
CGATGGCGGGATTGTCCCGTGGGTCCAGGGAGGGTCGCGGTGCCACCACGCCGTGCTCCGGCCCAGGGGTGCCGCCGGCGCGGCGTCGGCTCGTCGCCACACCGGCTCCCAGCTCCGGATATCCCGCGCACACCGCCTCCAGACCGTAGCGCAGCACGGGGCCGTCGCCGAGACGGATCATCCACGCGTCGTCGGCGTCCAGCACCGGCCGGCCTCCACTGGGGACGGCGCAGACCACCGGGCCCAGCGTCTTCCTCAGGTCCTCGAAGGTCAACGACCCCTCCCCCCGCTCCAGCCTCAGCGCCTGCAGCAGAACGGGAGAGGGGCTGGGCGCCCTCGCCTCGACGGGATCCCAGGCGGCATACGACATGGTCACGTCACCGCGGATGCGGGCGAAGAGGGCCGACACCCGGAAGGAACGCTCGCGGGAGAGCTCCACGGACGTGGGGAGGGATCGGCTGAGGATCCTCCGATCGGCGTCGAGGAGCAGGGGGTCCTGGCCCGCATGTCCGGGGACCCGCTCGGCGTCCATGCCGACGAAGAAGACCGCCCGTCGACCCGTGTATCCGCCGTGCTCCAGGTCCGACAGATGAAGGTGACCGCCCTCCGACGCCCAGGGCGCGCCGGGATCGTCCCCGTCCGTCGAGTCCGGCACCCGGGCCCTGACCCGGATCTCCAGATGCCGGCGCAGCACGGCGAGCGCACCCCGGAAGTGCGTGCGCCGCCTCAAGGTGGCCTCCACGCGCTCCAGGACACGAACCACCTCGTCCCGGGCCGCCCGCTCGGGACCACGCCCGCGAGGTACCCGGCGGAGAAAAGCGCGGAGCCCCCGGGCAAGCTCCGCCGCCGACACGGGCTGTCCGGGCTCCGTGGCCCGATCCGGGACTCTCGGCGTCTCGCGAAGCACGGGGAAGAAGATGGACCGGAGGGCGGTGAGCTCTTCGCGGACCCGCGCCTTGCGTCGCTCGTACTGCTCGTCGCTCTCCGTCCGGCGCCGCTCCATGGCATCGACGGCACCCAGGGCGTCCCGGATGGTGGATCGATACCGCTTCCGGCCCCACCCGATGCGCAACCGTCGGAATCTGCGGGCAAGGGTGGCCGCCGGAATCTGACCGCGAGCCCGGGGCGGCCGGAGGTCGCCGGCCTCCAGGAGCCGCCGAACCGGCGCGGCCTGGAACCCTTCGGCCACCCAATCCAGGTAGGCATGCACCACCCTACCCACGCGCGTCCGCTCCAGGGGGAGACCCACGGCGTAGGTCACGGGGACCCCGAGGGTGAGGGAGATGGCGTGCAGGGCCGACCCGTAGGCGGCGGGATCCGGCGTGACGATCTCCACCTGGTCCCATCGAAGACCCCGCTCCAGGGTTCGGCGGAGAACCTCGCGCAGCTCGTCGGTCACGGAGGCCGCGTGGAAGAGCTCGACGCGCGGCCGCTCCATCTCGGGGGGGACGTGCTCGGGCTCGTCGAGCCATGCGTGTCCGCTGGCCGGGTCACCCTTGCTCCAGAGGATTGCCCCAGGAACCTCCCGGCCAACCGGCGGATCCGCCCGGAGGACCCGGGCTCCGCGTCCGGTGAGCGCGCCGACCAGGCGTCCCGCCAGACCCCGAACGCCCAGGCCCGGCTGGAGCAGGACGGCCTCCGCGTCGAGATGGCCCAGAGGGTCCACCGCGCCTTCGTCCAGCTGTGAGGCCGCCAGCTGGTACACCCCAGCCGCGTCCAGCCGCCCCCGCTCCACCAGCAGACGCTCGTACCGGTGAAGCACGGAAGAAAGGATGGACCGCTTCTCCACGTCGGAAAGCCGGGCGCGACGCACCGAGGTCGCATCGATCCCGGCCATGCGCAGCGCGAGGACGGCCTCGTGCATCCGCTCGCGGAAGCCGACGCTCTCGGACAGATCCGCCCAGATCCCCTTCGCGCCCAGAAGCGCGGCATCCAGGGCCTCGTCCAGAAGAGACATCTGTTCGAAGGAATCCAGAGCCGAGAGATGGCGCCGCGCGATGAGGTCCCCGGCGATCCGCAGCGCCAGCGGGCGCGGCGTGGTCACCTCGAAGCCCACCCAACCTCCACGCTCGAGGGCCAGGCGCCGGAGAAGCTCCCGGCCGCCGCCCACGGTGGGGGTGACCAGAACCTTCCGTCCCAGGGGGTGGCGCTGCGCTTCCCTGGCCAGCGAGGCCACCAGGTGGGTGGATGACTTGGGGTGGAGTCGGCCCATGGGGGGACGGGTTCCCCTGCTGCCCGAAGACGAGAGGACGCGCGCCGCAAGATAAAGGGGCCGGTGGCGATCGCCACCGGCCCCTCACACCACACGCCCCGACGACCGGGTCATACACCCGGCGTCGACGGCACGCGCCTACTTCACGAACAGCATGTCCCGGTACGTCGGCACCGGCCAGTAGTCGTCCGGCACCACCCGCTCGAGCCGGTCCACCACGTCCCGCACCTCGTTGAGCGCCGGGATGATGTTGTTGCGCATGTGCTCCGCCTTGGAGAGCACGTCGTCGCCTCCCAGCTCCTGATTCTGCTCGGCGAGCACCGCCACCTTCTGCGTGAGCTGGTCGATGAGCTCGTTGACCTGACGCGCCGTGGAAAGCACGCCCTCGGCCACCATGCCCAGGTCGTCGGCACGCTCCGCCGTCTCCAGCAGGTCGTTCAGGTACCGCTGGGCCGCGGGCAGGTACATGGTCTGCGCCATGTGCTGGCCCGTCTCACCCTCGATGTTGATGGTCATGAAGAACTGCTCGACGTAGATCTCGTACCGCGACTCGAGCTCGCGCGGCGAGAGCACTCCGTACTTCTCGAAGAGCGCCGCGTTCTTCTCGGAGACCATGTGCGGCAACGCGTCCATCGTGGTGCGGAGGTTGAGCAGCCCGCGACGCTCGGCCTCCTCGACCCACTCCTGGGAGTAGTTGTCGCCGTTGAAGATGATGTGCTTGAACTCGTGGATCTCCTCGGCGAGAAGCGTCCTCAGCGCATCCTCGAAAGCGGTGCCCTTCTCGAGGGCGGCCTCGAGCTTCGTGCAAAGGTCGTCCAGCGCCTCCGACACGATGGTGTTGAGCACCACGGCCGGGCCCGACACGCTCTGGGAGGAGCCCACGGCCCGGAACTCCCACTTGTTGCCCGTGAAGGCGAAGGGAGACGTCCGGTTCCGGTCACCCGCATGCTTGGGCAGCTTCGGGAGTGCGCTCACCCCGAGGCCGAGGAGCCCCGACTTCTTGCTGGTCTTGGCCTCTCCCGCCTTCTCGATCTGCTCGAAGATGTCCTGGAGCTGGTCACCGCAGAACGCCGAGATGATGGCGGGCGGCGCCTCGTTGGCACCGAGACGATGGTCGTTGCCCGCATGGGCGATGCTGGCCCGCAGGAGATCCTGGTGCTTGGCCACGGCCTTGAGCACCGCCGACGTGAAGAACAGGAACTGGATGTTCTCGTGGGGGGTCTCGCCGGGCTCAAGCAGGTTCTGCTCGGACGTTCCGAACGACCAGTTGAGGTGCTTGCCGCTCCCGTTGACGCCCTGGAAGGGCTTCTCGTGAAGCAGGCAGACCAGGCCGTACTTCCGCGCCACCCGGCGCAGCGTGGACATCATGAGCTGCTGGTGGTCGGCGGCCTGGTTGGCATCCTCGAAGATCGGCGCCATCTCGTACTGCCCGGGCGCCACCTCGTTGTGCCGCGTGGTCACCGGGATGCCGATCTTGTAGAGCTCGAACTCCACCTCGTTCATGTACTCGAGCACGCGGGCGGGGATGGAGCCGAAGTAATGGTCGTCCATCTCCTGACCCTTGGGCGGCCGGGTACCGAACAGCGTGCGGCCGGACGTCACCAGGTCGGGGCGGCGGTAGAAGAACTCCTCATCCACGAGGAAGAACTCCTGCTCCGGCCCACAGGTGGCCCGGACCGGCCTGGGCGCCGAGCCGAAGAGCTCCAGCGCGCGCCGGGCCTGCTGATCCAGGGCGTGGATGGAGCGGAGGAGCGGGGTCTTCTTGTCCAGCGCATCACCCGTCCACGAAGCGAACGCCGTGGGAATGCAGAGGTAGGCTCCACCGGGGCCTTCCATGAGGAACGCCGGGGAGGTCGGATCCCACGCGGTGTAGCCGCGCGCCTCGAACGTGGCACGAAGGCCGCCCGACGGGAACGACGAGGCGTCGGGCTCACCCTGGACCAGGGCGGCCCCCGTGAACTCGGTGATGGCCCGGCCGTCTCCGGTGGGCTTCAGGAAGGAGTCGTGCTTCTCGGCAGTGAGACCGGTCAGCGGCTGGAACCAGTGGGTGAAGTGGGTCGCGCCCTTCTCCATCGCCCAGTCCTTCATGGCGATGGCCACGGCGTCCGCGACGGACGGGTCGAGCTCGGTGCCATTCTGGATGGTCGCCAACAGCGCCTTGTACTGCGGCTTCGGGAGACGCGACTTCATCTGATGGAGCCCGAAGAGGTTCTGGCCGAACACCTCTTCGAGGTCAATGCGCTTCTTCGCGTTCCCGTCGGCCGGCGGCGTCGGCGTATACTTGGCGGCCGCCAGCGTATCGAAGCGGGGGATGGTCCTGGGCATGATCGGTACCTCGTAGCCTGTGGGTATGACGAGGGTTGAAACTGCAGGCTAACCCCACCCCGCTCAAGATGTATTAGCATATGTATTTTTACGCTAAGTTTTCTTAGTCAATTATTCATGGCCCGCAAACAAACGGATTTCCACGGACGCAGCCGCGAGATCGGTCAGATTCGATCGCTTCTCGACAGCCAGGACCCGGTGATTCTCCACATCCACGGCATGCGGGGCGTGGGCAAATCGGCCCTGGTCCGGCGTGCGGTCCAGGACTTCTCCCACGTCGTCGTCCGCGTCCCGGCGCTCCCGGAGCCCATCCAGCGACAGGTGCTCGCGGAGAGCCTGGACGCCGAGGCCGAGCCCGACGGTGGCCCGGAGGTCCCCTCCGGGGGCGCCTCGCCGAGTCCCGTCACCTGGGCGACCCTCTTCAACCGGGCCGCGGAGCGGGCCCGCCCCGGACGCGCCCCTTTCGTTCTGGTCCTGGACGATGCCCACCGCCTCGGCGAGGCCAGGGCACGTTTCGAGAGGCCCCTGGCCGACGCCATGGCGGCCGCCCGGACGGGGCGACGGGCCTTCCACGTCATCCTCGTGGGCATGCCACCCGCCGAGAACGCGGAAGCCGAGTCACTCACCGTCGCTCCGCTCCCCCTCCGGTCGGCGGTCCCGTTCCTGCCCGGTGGCTCCCCTCGGGAGCTCCTCCGCGCCTACGGCGTCCTGGGGGGCATCCCGGAGGTCTTGAGGAAGGTCGACCGCTCGCTCACGCTGGAGACGAACATCCGCAAGCTGATGGTCGAGTCCGGCGCCCCCTTCACCGACGTACCCGGGCTCTGGCTCGAACGGGACCTCCAGACACCGAGTCGCTACAACGCGGTGCTGCATCGCCTCGCATGGGGAGAAGCCGACTGGGGGTCCCTGCGCTCCGCGGTGCCGGACCTGACCTCCAGCGGCCAGCTCGCACCCTACGTCCGAAGACTGGAGGAGCTGGGTCTGATCAGGGTCCGGCGCTCGTTGGACGCCGAGCCGGGAAGCAGGGCCCGGCGCTACCGGCTGGCGGACCCCTTCCTCGCGTTCTGGTACCGATTCGTCCACCCCACGACCTGGGGCTTGGGCGGAAGAGCCACACCGCCCGGGCTGGTTCGGGCCATGCCCCCGGGCATGGAGGACCACCTGGAGGGCTTCTTCCCCGCCATCTGCCGCCAGCACATGCGGCACGACGCGCTGGAGACGCTCGGAGCGAACGCTCGGGAGCTGGGGAGCTTGTGGTCACAGGAGCACGAGATTCCCGTGGCCGGCCTTCTCACATCAGGAGCCGCTTTCTACGGCGCGACCGTCTGGGGCGGGCTCTCCCGCGGCGAGGACCCCCTGGCGCCGTTGGACGCCGCCGCCCGGGAAACCCGCTACGGGTTCGGGCGCGAGCTCCGCATCCGGCTCCTCTTCACCAGCGCCGAGCCGCCCAGATGGTTGGAGCGCGCCGCGGTGCGGCGGGATCAGTTCCTTCTCATCGGACCGTCGCAGCTCGTGGGGACCTGAACCCGCGAGCCGAGGGCTGCGAGAGGCTCAGGCGTCCCCGGAGGGACCTCGGAACGCGACGTTCCGGGCATGCTCGTAGATGAGCGACGTCTCCACGTGGGCCACCTCCGGCCGGGAAGTGAACGCGTCCAGGATCAGCTCCCGGAGCGCATCCGAGTCCGGGACGGCCACGTGGACGAGGAAGTCGTTGGCTCCGGCGACGTGGAAGACCGAGACAGCCTGGTCCAGCGCCAGCACGCTCCTCCGAAACGATGCGAAGGCCTTTCTGGTGTGCCGCACCAGGCGCACGGCCACCAGGGCTTCCAGGTGGACGCCGACCGCCGCTGGATCGACTTCGGCATGGAAGCCCGTGATGACCCCGGAGTCCACCAGCCGCCGAACCCGTTCGAGGCAGCTGGATTCAGCCAGCCCCACGCGTCGCGCCAGCTCCTTGTTGGTGATCCTCGCATTCTTCTGGAGGAATCCCAGAAGGGCGCGGTCGATTCGGTCCAGGTCGGGAAACGGGGGCATATTCCGTATTTTCCTCGGACATATGGGCACAGGTCGGCGCTATATACCACAATAGCATGTCCGCGCCGCTCATTGCACGCCCAGGAGGTCGCCATGCCCCGCGTCGATTTCGCCACGCTCGCTGCCCATGCCGGCCGTGAGGACTTCAAGGCGCTCGGAGTGCACGCTCCTCCCCTGGATCTTTCGTCCACCTACCCCATCTCGGACCCCGACGTCGGCACCGCGAGCCTCGAGGCCATGGCCGCCGGCGGTGGGCCGGAGGGGTCGCCGGTATACGCACGGCTCCACAATCCCACGGTAGCTCGATTCGAGAGCGCCCTTGCCGAGCTGGAGGGTGCCGAGGCGGCGGTGGCCTTCGCTTCGGGCATGGCGGCCACGACGGCGGTCCTGCTCGCTTCGGCCAGGGAGAAGCGTCACGTGGTCGCGGTCCGCCCACTCTACGGCGGCACGGACCACCTGCTGGCGTGTGGCCTCCTGGGCGTGGACGTGACCTTCACCACGGCGGAAGGCGTCCAGCGCGCCATGACGCCCGAGACCGCGCTGGTGCTCATGGAGACGCCTGCGAATCCCACGCTCCAGATGGTGGACATCCGGGCCGTCGCCGACGCGGCGGGTGGGGTACCGGTCCTGGTCGACTCGACGTTCGCCACGCCCATCCTCCAGCGCCCCCTGGACCATGGTGCCGGCATGGTGCTCCACAGCGGCACCAAGTTCCTGGGCGGACACGGTGACGTGGTGGCCGGCGTTGTGGCCACGGACGAGGGCACGGCCCGGAAGCTCCGGCAGATCCGGGTCCTCACGGGGGCGATCCTCCATCCGCTCGCCGCGTTCCTTCTGCTTCGCGGCCTTCCCACCCTCCCCCTGCGCGTGGAGCGGGCTCAGGCCACCGCGACGGAGCTGGCGCACCGGCTGGCCCGGCATCCGTTGGTGACGCGCGTCCTGTACCCCGGCCTGGCAGGCTGCGACCCCGACGGCATCGTCGGGCGCCAGATGTCCGGACCCGGGAGCATCGTGTCCTTCGAGGTGCCCTCGGGCCGCGCCGCGAAGACGCTCATGAAGAGTCTCTCCCTCGTCACGCCGGCGGTGAGCCTGGGATCCACCGACTCCCTCATCCAGCATCCCGCTGGACTCACCCACCGGGTGGTCGACGCTGCGGCCCTGGAGGAGATGGGGGTCGGTCCCGGCCTCCTGCGCCTGTCCGTGGGCCTCGAATCGGCGGACGCGCTCTGGGCCGATCCCTCGGTTGCGCTGGAGCTCGCCGCGGTCGGAGCCGAGGGAGCGGGCGCGACGGCCTGAAGACGGGCCGCCGCGCCCGCAGGCTCAGACGTCCAGGTTCTTGACGTACTTGGCGTTCTTCTCGATGAACTGGCGACGCGGCTCGACCTCGTCCCCCATGAGCCGGTCGAACAGGCTGGACGCGATGGCGGCGTCCTCGATCTGCACCTGCATGATGGTCCGCGACTCGGGGTCCATGGTGGTCTTCCAGAGCTGGTCGGGGTTCATCTCACCCAACCCCTTGTAGCGCTGGATCCGGATCCCCTTGGGGTCGTTGGGCGCCCCGCCGAGCCGCTTGATGAACTCCACCCGCTCCTGCTCGT